>DATFCF010000148.1:0-5133 GCA_035253445.1 Mycobacterium sp. | reverse complement strand
AGCGATGGTGTCCGTCATCTCCTCGAGGCCGCCGCCGTGGATGGCCAGGAAGCCGAAGCGTGACCGCAGCTTGCTGTGCTCGATGACGCCGGGATCGGCGAGTAGTTCCGAAAGCGATTGTGGCGCAGATGAACTCGACGCTCTACTGCGATGTGGCCAGCTGGCGGGATCCCACCGCCTGAGGAACTCGATCCACCGGTGCGGCAGGCCGTGGTGCACAGCGCCGTCGATGATGCGTTCCAGGTAACCGGCGCGCGGCGCACCCGGATCAACGCGGTGGTCGATATACACCCACGCTTCGGATGTGCCGTCGTTGGTGTGCACGGTGAGCCGGTCGCGGCGATAGCGCACCGGCACGCCCTCGGCACTGTCAAGGGTTGCCAGGTCGTGGTCGGTCAATTGCCACACCACGCCGTGCACGTGGGAGCCGTCGAACGGTTCGACGGTGGCCACCCCGCGCTCGTTGATCAGCCAGTCATGGTTGGCCAGCCGGGCCGGCCGCGGATTGACGGCGCCGGGGCATCGCCGAGCCATCTGCCTCACGCACAGGTTGGACCCGTACGCGAAGTAGAAGTGGCGAGCTGGAGCCGCCCGGCCGGCGACATGAGGCCTGAGCATTCAGCCCGCAACGGTCAGATAGATCAGTACCACATTGAGCAGACTAATCAACGCCGCCACAATCCACCCAAGAGTGGTGGTCACGCGGTGGTTCGTGTCACCGCCCATCAGCCTTGCGTCGCTGGTCAGGCGGATCAGCGGAATCAGTGCGAACGGTATGCCGAACGACAGCACCACTTGCGATAACACCAGCGCCCGGCTGGGATCGAGCCCGATGGCCAGGATCAGCAACGCAGGAGCCAAGGTGACGAGGCGGCGCAGCAACAGCGGGAACGACCGGCGCAGCAGGCCCTGCATGATCATCGCGCCCGCGTAGGCGCCGACCGACGACGATGCCAGCCCGGACGCGAGCAGGCCGATCGCGAACAGCAGCGCAACCGTGGGCCCGAGGGTGTCCTGGACTGCGGCGTGGGCGCCCTCGATGGAGTCCGTGCCTTCGCGACCCTGCAGGGTGGTGGCCGCGACCAGCACCATCGACAGGTTCACCGCGCCGGCAATCAGCATCGCCATGCCGACGTCCCAGCGGGTGACGCGAAGCAGCATGCGCCGCTTGGGCCCCACGTCGGGGTGTCCGTGACGGTCGCGCGCCAGCCCGGAGTGCAGGTACACCGCGTGCGGCATGACGGTCGCGCCGAGCATGGCGGCGGCCAGCAGCACGCTTTCGGGGCCGGCGAACCGCGGCACGAGGCCCGCCGCCGCTTCGCCTATCGGAGGTGGCGCGACGAACAGGCTGGTCAAGAAGCCGATCGCGATGATCAGCAGCAGGCCGGTGATGACCCGCTCGAACGTGCGCTGCCCGCGCCGGTCCTTCACGACGAGCAGCAGAAGCGATACGGCACCGGTGATGATGCCGCCGGTCAGCAGCGGAAGGTCGAACAGCAGGTGCAGCGCGATGGCGCCGCCCATCACCTCGGCGAGGTCGGTGGCCATCGCCACCAGCTCGGCCTGCAGCCAGTAGGCCAGCCGGGACCGACGCCGCATCCGCGAACCGATCGCCTCTGGCAGCGACATACCGGTGACCAGGCCCAGCTTGGCTGACAGGTACTGCACCAGGCAGGCCATCGCGTTGGCCACGACGATCACCCAGACCAGCAGGAAGCCGAACTGTGCGCCCGCGCTGACGTTGGCGGCGACGTTGCCGGGGTCGACATATGCGATGGCGGCGACGAATGCCGGCCCAAGCAGATACCAGCTGGGCCGCAGCCGAGCCTCGGTGTCCTGTATCAACTAACCCACTCTCTATCCGGTATTGCGAATAGAAAAGTTAGGTTAGACGAAACCTCTCAATCGTGGCTAGCGGGGGTCACGGATGGGCCGCGGCTCACGGTAGGAGGCCACCGGCGAAGCCCTGGTCGCAGAACGAGGTGAAGCCCTGCGTGCAGCCGAATCGGATGTATGGGCTGATCTGTGGTGGTGTCGTGCGGATCTGTGCGTGGCCGGGGCCTTCACATTGGATGGTTCCCGGTTTGATTTCGACGCACTGCGGAGCCGCGGTGGCAGCCGGTGCGACGAGCACGGCCGCCGCGACGCTAAACGCGGCCATTACAAGCGATGCCGATTTCACCACCCAATGCCGCCGAAGCCGATGACGAAACCACCGCCCCAGGGCCAGCCCCAGTTGTTGACCAACGGGGGCGAGGTGACGATCTGTGCACTGCCATTGGTTTCGCACAGCGTCGTGTTCGGCCCCGTGTTGGTGCATTCTGGAGCCGCTGTAGCGACCGGCGCCATTGCGACAGCAGCGCAGACGCCTGTTGCAGCGAAAAATGGTGTGAGATAGCGAATCTTGATCCGCATGATTGGCCTCCTTGGGCCGCGGAATGTGTGGTTAGCGGCCTCCGCCGCCGTGCCCCCCACCGCCACCGCCGTGGTAGCCGCCACCGCCGAAAATCAGTGCGGGACCGTAGAACTCGTCGTCCCACGGATACACATACGTCGGTTCGGCAGGGGTGGCGTTGATTTGGATATTGCCGGGCGTCGAGCACTCGGTCGTGGAGCCGCCGATGGCTTCAGCGCCACCGGTGTCGACGCATTGCGGGAGCGTTGGCGCCGGTTGGGCGAGCGCGCTCGGCGCGGCCAGGATGGCCGCTGCGGCGCCTGCCGCTGCCATCAGCGGCGTGAAGTAGAGCAGGGTCCGTCGCATAGGCAAGTCCTTCATTTAAGAGCCCCGGCTTATTTAGCTAGCGTACAGCCCTTTTCCCGTAATTAGCGGCAAGTCCAGCGTCGTTCTGATGCCGGCGGGGGCGTGCACAACCTCGGGAATCGCGTTGACGACGCGGGCGGCGGTGGCGACGAGGCCGGCGTGGTTGTGGTCGCCGTTGGGGCTGCTCAGGCAAAGGTCCAACGCGTAGGACGGCTCACCGGTCACCTCGACCCGGTACGAGCCACCTTCCTGGGCCGGTTGGGGCCAATCCGGGCACAGGTCGTCGCGTAGCCGGGTGACGTGTTCGAGCACGACGGCGGCCTTGCCTTTGACCATGCCGCGGACCTCGAACCGGAGCGCGGCGGCGGTGCCCTTCTCTATATGACCCGACGCGATGTCGAAATCCTCGGGAGCCGGTATGCGGACGTAGGTTTCGGTCACCTCGTCGAGATCGACGCCGAGGCCGGCGGCCAGCTGCCGGACCACCGAGCCCCACGCCAGGCTCAGCACGCCGGGTTGCAGCAGCATCGGAAGGTCGTCGAGCGGCTTGCCGAAGCCCATCACATCGAACATCACGGTGGCGCTGTCATAGGTGTCGTAGTTGATGATCTCCATGCAGCGGATCTGCTCGATGCTCTGGCAGGTGCCTGCGAGTGCGAGCGGAAGCAGGTCGTTGGCGAAACCGGGATCGATGCCGTTGACGAACAGGCTCGCGTTGCCGGTCTTCGCGGCATCCTCGATCGGCTTCACGAGCTCATCGGGAAGTACCTGCCACGGATACTGCAGGAACACCGCGCTGCTGCCGACGATGTTGACTCCGGCGGCCAGGATGCGCCGGTAGTCCTCGAGCGCGTCGGGCAGCCGGTTGTCGGCCATCGCGGTGTAGACCGCGCATTCGGGCTTGCCGGCCAGGATGGCGTCGAGGTCGTTGGTGGCGGTGATGCCCGTCGAATTGTCAAGTCCCGCAAGCTCTGCGGCATCCTTGCCGGCCTTGGATTCGCTTGACACCCATACGCCCGTCAGCTCGAACCGCGGGTCGTTGATGAGCTGGGTCAGTGCATGCCTGCCGACGTTGCCGGTGCCGATCTGCGCAACTTTGATGGCCATCAGTGACTCCTCACAGATCGGGGATGGGCAGGTCGAGGTTGGGTACGGTGAGGCCGCCGTCGACCTCGAGCATCTTGCCGGTCAGGAAGCTGCCCGCAGGCGACGAGAGATAAACCGCGGCCGCGGCGATGTCGGCGGGGTCGCCGAGTCGTCGCATGGGTGTTGCCTTTTCCATGGGCTCTCGCAGCTCGTCGTTGGAGGCCACTATGTCGAGCGCGGAGGTGAGGATGGATCCTGGCGCGATGGCGTTGACCCGGATCCGGGGACACAGATCCAGGGCCGCCTGCCGGGTGTAGTGCGCAAGCGCACCTTTGGCGGTGGCATATGCGGCGAATCCGCGGCCGGCCAGACGACCCATCGTCGAGGTGATGTTGATGATGCTGCCGCCGCCGGAGTGCTCGAGCATGAGCGGGACAGCAGCGGTGGTCAGGGCGTGTGCCGTGAGCACATTGAACGTGAAGGCGTCCTTCATGTCGTGGACCGACGTCGTCAGCAGCGTGTTCGGCATGGTGCCGCCGACGTTGTTCACGACGACGTCTAGTTTCCCGAACGCCTCGACCGCCTCGGCGGCGAGCTTGGCGGTGTCTTCGGGATGGGCGAGGTCGGCGACGACAACGTGGGCCTTGCGGCCGACGGCCTTGATCTGCTCGGCAACCTCTTCGAGTTGGGACTGCGTGCGCGACGCGATCACAACGTCCGCACCGGCTTCCGCGAATGCGACTGCCATCGCGGCACCGAGTCCGCGGCCGGCGCCGGTTACCACCGCGACGTTGTCGTCCATTCGAAATCTGTCGAGAATCACGTTCGTTTCCTTTCCTCGCCGGGCGAACCGTAGCAGGGCCGGGAGCATTCGGTGGGCAGTTTCTGAAACACGTTCTAGTTGGTCTGCTCGCGAGTTCTGCAGGAGGGCTGTGATTCCGCGCTGGTTACGACGCAGATGCAGAACTCGGTGGCATCCATCCGCGCCGCGAGAACGCCGCACGCAATCGGTGCAGGATGAACCGTCGACGCATCGACCGACCGGGCGCCGTGTAGAGCCGCGGCAGCCCGCCCCGCGATGATTCCTTTTCGGCCTGTCCACCGCCAGGCGGCGACGGTGTTCACAAAGAGTGTTCGCCCCGCGCTGTTGGGGATGTAGATGCCCGGATGGACCGCGGTGTAGTTCCAGCGCAATTGGGCGCGCGTAAGCCTTGCACTGGCAATGGCCTCAGCGCCGACAAACAGCTGAGCCATGTCCGGATGCTGACCACGGTGGCCGACAGAAC
>DATFCF010000147.1:0-8049 GCA_035253445.1 Mycobacterium sp. | reverse complement strand
CACGACGACCACCTCGGAATCAGCCATCAGCCGGTCCAGTTCCCCGACGCCGGCCGCCCATGACAGTCCTTCAACTGCCGCGTCGACCCTGCCGCTGCCGGTGACAGCGGCACCGGTACAACCGAACGCCCGGAACAATTCCCAACAACGACGGCCGATGTGTCCGAACCCCACGAATCCCACCCGGGCGCCCCGCAGCGACTTCGGCTGCGGGACCGATCGGTCGTACACCGACGTCGCCCAGATCCGCTCGCGCAGCGCCCAGTCCTGTTCGAGGAAGCCACGACGGAGCAGCACCGCCGCCGCCAGGACGTATTCGGCGATGGATTGTTCGTGATGAAAGGTGTTCGCCACCAAGACATCCGATGCCAACGCGTCGGATGCGATCTTGTCGGTGCCCGCGCCGCCAGCGTGCACGAGACGCAAATTCTCAGCAGCAGCGGCCATTTCGGCCGTGAACCGGCCGCCGACGAAGACGTCAGCATCACTCAGGTCGTCGAGCAAGCCCGGGCTCGACGGGTCGTGCCAGTGCACCGTCGATCCCGGTGGCAGCGCGGCCTTTAGGCGGTCCCTATGCGGTACTAGGTTCGGATCGCCGACGACAATCTTCACGATCAGGTCCGTTGCAGTGCTGGACGTTTCCTGTCGAACGTCCAGCCGGGGATCAAGAACTGCATGGCAGCCGCGTCGTCGCGCGCGCCGAGACCTTCGGCACGGTAGAGCTCGTGTGCCGCGTCGACTGCGTCGAGGTCTATCTCCACGCCGAGTCCGGGGCGGTCGGGCACGGTGAGGTGGCCATCGGCGATCTCGTAGGGCTGCTTGGTGATTCGCTGGCCGTCCTGCCAGATCCAGTGGGTGTCGATCGCGGTGATGGCGCCAGGGGCCGCCGCGGCGACATGGGTGAACATCGCCAGCGAGACGTCAAAGTGGTTGTTGGAGTGCGAACCCCACGTCAGCCCCCAGGCATCGCAGAGCTGCGCGACCCGTACGGACCCGTTCATCGTCCAGAAGTGCGGGTCGGCCAACGGGATGTCGACAGCGCCGGCCCGGACGGCGTGACCCAACTCGCGCCAGTCGGTCGCGATCATGTTCGTGGCCGTCAGCAGCCCGGTCGCGCGCTTGAACTCGGCCATCACCTCGCGGCCGGAGAATGCGCCCTCGGGCCCGACCGGATCCTCAGCGTACGCGAGGACATCGGTCAGCTCTCGACACGTCCGCACCGCGTCGTCGAGAAGCCAAGCACCGTTGGGGTCCAAAGTGATTCGCGCATCAGGGAATCGGTTCGCGAGGGCGATAACGGCCTTGGCCTCATCGGCAGCGGGCAGCACGCCGCCCTTGAGCTTGAAGTCCCGGAAGCCGTAGCGGTCACGCGCGGCCTCTGCCAGCCGCACAACGGCTTCCGGCGACAGCGCCTCGTCATGGCGGATCCGCAGCCACTCGTCGGCACCGGCGTCTTCGTCGGCACCCGAGCGGTAGGCGAGGTCGGTCTTGGTGCGGTCACCGACGAAGAAGAGGTAGCCGAGCGCCGGCACCCTGTCGCGTTGCTGTCCTTCGCCCAACAGCGAGGCGACCGTGACGCCGAGGTGCTGCCCGAGCAGATCGAGCAGCGCCGACTCGACAGCGGTGACGGCATGCACCGTGATCCGCAGATCAAACGTCTGAGCGCCTCGGCCACCGCGGTCTCGATCGGCGAACTCGCGCCGCATGGTGGCGAGCGTCGCGTGATAGGCGCCGAGTCCGCTGCCGACCACGAGCGGTATCGCGTCTTCGAGAGTTCGGCGGATCGCTTCTCCACCGGGTACTTCGCCGACACCCGTATTGCCTTCGGAATCGGTGAGTATCACCAGATTTCGGGTGAAGAACGGCCCGTGTGCGCCGCTCAGGTTCAGCAGCATGCTGTCGTGGCCCGCGACCGGGACGACCTTCATCTCGCGAACGGTCGGGGTGCGAGGTGCGGAGGCCATGGTGGCTTCAGAATACTGAGGCCGATCCATGCGCGTCCAACACTAAGACGGCATGGACTGATGCTTGAGCTGCATGGATCGGACGACGCGCGATACCTTGTCGCCCACCGCGCGTAGCGCTTCGACGAGTTCGCGCTCGCGCTCCTCGGTCAACCGTGCCACGGGCACCGATGCGCTGATCGCGTCTTGAGCGGGCTGCACGTAGTGCAGTGCGACGGCAAAACACCGCAGCCCCACCGTGTTCTCTTCGTTGTCCGCCGCATACCCGCGGATGCGTACCTCGTCGAGAACCTCATCGAGGGCGGCCCTGTCGGTGATCGTGTGCGCGGTCAGCGGGGTAAGGATGGCCGGCAGATGCTCGTCGCGCTCGGTGCCGAACCGGTCCGCGAGCAGCGCCTTGCCCAGCGCCGTGGCATACGCGGGCAATCGTCGGCCGACCCTGTTGGCAGAGCGCACGTATTGCCGTGATTCGCGCGTAGCGAGGTAGACGACATCGGTGCCGTCGAGGCGCGCGAGATGGAATGTCTCGTCGAGCTCTCCCCTGAGATCGTCCAGAAACGGCGCAATCACCGGCAGATACGGATCTGTGTCCAGATAGCTCGTCCCGACGAGCAACGCCCGAATCCCGATGCCGTACAACGTTCCCGACGCGTCGGCGCGAATCCAGCCCTGAGTCATCAGTGTTCGCAACAATGCATGCGCGCTGCTGCGTGGCATGTCGAGCGCAGCGCAGATCTCCCGGATCCGCGCCGGCCGCTCCTGTCGTGACGCGAGGTACTCGAGCAACTCGACCGTGCGCACCGCCGACTTCACTTTGCGTTCCGACACATCGGAAGCGCGCTCGTCCGGCGGTTTCGGCACGCTCAGAATCCTACGAGTTGCCGGATGATCAGCACGATCGCACCGACGGCGGAGATCGCGATCGCTATCCATCGCTGCCGTTGCCGGTCGAGCAGATGATTCACCAATCGGGACAGCGCGTAGCCGATCACCACGGCCGGCATCAGCACGGCGAACGACGACACTGTGCGCCCGTCCACCGCGCCGGTGAGCGTCAACACCGCGATCGACATCAGGGAGCCGACAAGAAAGAAGCCGCTCATCGTGCCGCGAAGTCGGGCGCCAGTGGTGTTCTGCCACACCAGGGCCATGGGTGGGCCACCGATGGACGTCGCGGTGCCGAGCACCCCCGAAGTGGCACCGGCCAGCATGAGATTGCGTCGATGCGGGACGGGGATCCAGCCAGTGCTGGTCAGTACGACACCGGCCAGCACCACGCCGGCCAGCGCGAGCGCCAGCGCACGCTCGGGCAGCGCAGCGAGCAGCAGGGCGCCCGCGATGGTCCCCGGCACTCGTCCCACCAAGGCCCACCCCGTCCCGGACAGGTCGATTTCCTCGTGCTCCCGTACCACCACGAAGATCGTCAGCAGGGTCGCGAGCATGATCAGGGTGCCGGGAATCAGGCTGGGATCGACGATGGCGACGATGGGCGCGGCCAGCATGCCCATCCCGAACCCGATCGACGCCTGCATGCAGGACGCCAGGATGATCGCAACGGCGACAATCGAATACCCGGCGACGCTCACGCTGTCACGGTAGCCACCCGCTCGGAGAGCAGCGGATGGTGGCAGAGCGCGCTGTGCTCACCGACATCCGGATCGAATGCATCCGGTGGTGTCTGCGTCGCACACACGTCGCTGGCCCGCCAGCACCGGGTCCGGAAGCGGCAGCCTGACGGTGGATTGAGCGGTGAGGGCACCTCGCCCTTCAGCAGAATCCGCTTTCCGCGTTGTGCCACTTCGAGTTTCGGCGCAGCCGACATCAGCGCGGCGGTGTACGGGTGATTGGGCCGCTCGAAAACGGCTTCGGTGGCCCCGGTTTCGATGATCCGGCCGAGGTACATCACGGCCACCCGGTCGGCGACGTGGCGCACCACGGACAGGTCGTGCGAGATGAAGATGTAGCTGATGCCCAGCTGCTGCTGCAGATCGTTCAGCAGGTTGAGGACTTGCGCCTGTACGGAAAGATCCAGCGCGGAAACCGGCTCGTCGCACACGATGATGTCCGGATTCAATGCCAGGGCCCTTGCGATTCCGATGCGCTGGCGCTGACCGCCGGAGAACTCCTGCGGATACCGATCGGCGTCGCGGGCGCGGAGGCCGACGAGGTCCAGCAGTTCGTTCACCCGCTTGTTCCGCTCACTGCGGGTCTTGTAGAGCGTCTTGTGCGTGCGCCACGGCTCGGCGATGATGTCGCCCGCCGACATCCGCGCGTTCAGCGACGCGTAGGGATCCTGGAACACCATCTGGACACGCCTGCGGAACTTCAGCAGCTCGCTGCCGCGCAGGCTGAACGGGTCTATGCCGTCGAATGTGACGGTCCCTGTGTCCGGCCGCTCCAACATCAGCAATGTTCTTGCCAGCGTGGACTTTCCGCATCCCGACTCGCCGACCAGGCCCAGTGTCTCGCCGCGGCCGAGGTCGAGGGTGATGCCGTCGAGCGCGCACAGCTTGTTCTTGCCGGCGCCTGCCACCCGGAATGATTTGGTGACGTCGCGGACCTCGAGCAGTCGATCAGACATTGGGGACCTCCTCCGGGAAGTGGCAGGCGGCCTTGCGGCTGGCGCTGACCGCCTCCAGCGTCGGCCGCTTCGTCGCGCAGATGTCCCTGGCCAGCGGGCAGCGCGCCTGGTAGACGCAACCGGTCGGGATGGAATGCAGATCCGGCGGTGCGCCGCCGATGGACTTGAGGTCCTCTCCGCGCACGGCGTTCACCGGAACCGAGTTGAGCAGCCCCTTGGTGTAGGGATGTTGCGGATTCGCGAAAACCTCTGACACCGGCCCCGTCTCGACGATGTTGCCCGCGTACATGACCGCCACACGGTCGGCCTCCTCGGCGACGAGCGCAAGGTCGTGCGTGATCAGCACGACGGCCATGTGGAACTCCGACCGCAGATCCCGCAGCAGCGCCATGATCTGGGCCTGCACGGTGACGTCCAGCGCGGTGGTGGGCTCGTCGGCGATCAGCACGCTCGGGTTCAGCGCGACGGCCATCGCGATCAGCAGTCGCTGGCGCATACCACCGGAGAACTGATGGGGGTAGGAGCTCAGCCGGGTCTCGGGTTGTGGGATCCCGACGCGGGCCATCAGGTCGACGGCCTTGCGCTTGGCGTCTTTCGCACTCATCCCCTGGTGGATCCGGAATGGTTCGGCCAGTTGCGTTCCCACCGTGTAGAGAGGGTTGAGCGCGGTCAGCGCATCCTGGAAAACGATCGCCAGTTCGGTGCCGGCCAGCCGCAGGCGCTTCTTCTTGTCGACGGCAAGCAGGTCGACATCTGCGAGCCGCGCCGATCCGCCAACCACATCGGCGACCGGTTCGAGCAACCCGACCAACGCGGTCGCCGTCATCGACTTGCCGCACCCGGATTCGCCGAGCAGTGCCAGAGTTTCGCCGCGGTGGGCGGCGAAGGACACGTCGTTGACGGCGCGGACGGTGCCGGTGATGGTGCGGATGTCGACGCTCAGGCCGTCGACCTCCAGTGCGGGGTCGGCGAGAGCAGTCATGCCAGTACCTTCTTTCACGACAGGCGCTTTGCGGGTTTCGTGAAGCGGGACAAGCGCTTTTGCGGCACGGTGAGCCGCCACCGCTGACCGGGATCGGTCGCGATCCTGGCCCACGCGGCCAAGATGGTGGCCGACACCGTGGTGATGACGATCGCCAGGCCGGGGAAGAACGACAACCACCACGCGGTGTGCAGATACGTGCGGCCTTGCGACACCATCAACCCCCAGCTGACATCGGGCGGCTGAATACCGATGCCGAGGAAGCTCAGTGACGACTCGGCCAGCATCACGTAGCAAAAGTCCAGCGTCGCGACGGTCAGCAGCGTGGGCAGCACAATCGGCAGGACATGGCGCGTGATGATCGCCGTGGCACCTGCGCCGAACGTGCGTGCGGCGTCGACGAACAACCGGCTCTGCAGCTCAGCGGACTCGGCGCGCGCGGTGCGCAGGTAGACCGGGATGCGCGTGATCGCCAGCACCAGAACGATATTCGCCGCGCTTGGCGAGAACACGTAGAGCACGACCACCGCCAGTAGCAACGACGGGAAGCTCATGATGACGTCGGCGATGCGCATCGCGACCGTCTCCCGCCAGCCCCGGTAGTACCCGGCCCACATGCCGATCGCCGAGCCGACGACCGCGGACAGCACGACAGCGGGGATGGCCACCGACAACGTGGTCCGGCTTGCAACGATCAGCCTAGCCAGCATGCTGCGGCCAAGTGGATCGGTGCCAAGCACGTTGGCCCAACCGTGCGCCAGCGTGAACGGCGCCTGATTGGAGTTGTCCAGGTCGATACGCGTCGCCAGTTCGCCGACCAGCATCGGCCCGAACACCGCGGTGAGGAAGACCAATCCGAGCACGGCGGCAGCCAGTGCGGCCACCCGGTCGTTGATCAACAGCCGGTACCACGCCGACCGGCCCCTCCTGCGGGACGTCCCGGTGTCCGCATCGCCGACGATGGCCGTCGTCGGTTTCGCCGGCACGTAGTCGAGTTGTGTGCTCATCTGCCAAACTCCCTTAGACCCTTGCCGGTTCGCGGACCCGCGCGTCCAGCAGCGCGTAACAGCCGTCGATGACGATGTTCAGAATGAAGATGCTGACGGCGGTCAGCAGCACCGCGGCCTGCAGTACGGCGAAGTCGCGCTGCAGGATCGCGTCGATCATCAACTTGCCGATGCCCGGCCAGCCGAAGATCGCCTCGACGACCACCGCACCGTTGATCAATCCGACGGCCAGGTCACCGGCGACGGTAAGGGCGGGCGCGGCGGCGTTGCGCAGCGCATGATGGGTGACGACGCGGAAATCGGTCGCGCCCTTGCTGCGTGCCAGCCTCACGTACGGCGCGGACAACGCGGAAACCATTGCGCCGCGCACGACTTGGGTCAGCACCCCGAGCGGCCTGATCATCAGCGTCGCGATGGGCAATATCCACGAAAGGCCGCTGTCGACGCCCGAGGTGGGCAGCACTCCGAGCAGCACGGCGAACAGCCACACGCCGGTGATCGCGAACCAGAAGTCGGGAATGCTCGCCGCCGTCATGGACAGCAGGCTCGAGAACCGGTCGGCGATCGAGTTCGGCCGGTAGGCGGCCCAGCACCCGATCACGATGGCGCCGACGATGGCGAGCAGCATGGTGGTGATTGCGAGTTGCAAGGTGGCCGGGAATGCGCGCAGCGCCATCTCGGACGCGGATTCGCCGGTGCGCATCGAGGTGCCGAAGTCGAGATGGATGACACCCTTGAAGTAGTCGGCCATCTGGGTGAGCATCGGCTGGTCGAAGCCGTTCTTCGCTGCGAAGGCTTCGCGCTGTTCGGGAGTCGCCGACTCGGGTAGGTACAGGTTGGTCGGGTCGCCAGTGAGGCGGGCCAGCAGGAAGACGCCGAGCAGCACGATGATCAACGGCAGTGCGCTGGTGTACATCCTGCGGCGTACGAACGAGAACATGGGTTAGCGCCTCCCGCTTCTCACTGCGTGTCGGTGCGGTCGGCGGCAGCGAACTTCATCTCGGAGAGACGCATCTCGTCGCCGGTCGCGGAGTTGGGCTGATAGTCCACACGGGCCGCCTTGGCCAGCACGCCGTTCATGTGCGCGATGTAGGCGAACTGGGCGACCTCGTTGGGTTCCTCGGCGAACAGCTTGGCGTACGCATCTTGGCGCTGCTGACCGGTGAGTTGTCCCGCTGCTTCGATCTTGGCGTCGAATGCGGCTGTGCCGTAGCCGTTTTGAGCGCCGTCGGTACGCATGTACTGGTCGACGCTGAAGGCGGCGTCACCGGCCTGATTGCCGTGCATGATGAGTGCCACGAACGGTCCCGCGTTGTCCGGGAAGGGCCGCAGTTGGTACTGCAATTGGCCCGCGGTGTCCATCATCTCGATCTTGACGTTGAGGCCGATCTGGCTCAGCTCGTTCTGGATGACCTCCACGGTCTCCGTGATCTTCGGGAACTGCGCGGTACGTGCGATCAGCCGGATCTGCTTGTCGACCGGTACCCCCGCGGCCCTCGATTCGTCGACGAGCTG
>DATFCF010000146.1:0-15860 GCA_035253445.1 Mycobacterium sp. | reverse complement strand
AGCCAGCAGATCCTGATCGACGCGCTGGCACATGCGATCAAGCGCGCCCAGGACGGGGGTAGCGTGCGAGCCGGCGAACCGCGCCACCTCGCGGCGATGTGCCTGCTGATCACGCAGTCGGCGATTCAGTCGGCCCAGATGGTGGCGCCGATCCTCGACTCCGATGCCCTTGCGCTCGAGTTGGCCCACTCGCTGAACGGATACCTGAAGCCTTGACCGGTTCGACTGCACTCAACGAATCCCGCCGAGCGGCCGAGCTCGCGGCCTTGGCCGACGGCGAGAAGCTCGACGTGATCGTCATCGGAGGCGGCATCACCGGTGCCGGTATCGCGCTGGACGCCGCGACCCGTGGCCTGTCGGTCGCGCTGGTGGAGAAGCACGATCTGGCGTTCGGCACCAGCCGGTGGAGTTCCAAGCTGGTGCACGGCGGCTTGCGATACTTAGCGACCGGCAACGTCGCCATCGCCAGGCGCAGCGCCGTCGAACGCGGAATCCTGATGACCCGCAACGCTCCTCACCTCGTCAAGGCGATGCCGCAGCTGGTTCCGCTGCTCCCGGCCATGGGCCGCGGGGGCCGCGCGTTGGTGCGCACCGGGTTCCTGGCGGGCGATGGACTGCGCAGGCTGGCGGGTACGCCGGCCTCGACGCTGCCGCGGTCGCGCAGCGTGTCAGCCGAGCGCGCCGTCGAGTTGGTGCCTGCCGTGCGCCGCGACGGATTGACGGGTGGCCTGCTGGCCTACGACGGCCAGCTCATCGACGATGCGCGCCTCGTCACCGCGGTGGCTCGCACGGCCGCGCAGCACGGCGCCCGAATCCTCACCCGTGTCGCCGCATCGAACGCCACCGGCACCTCGGTGACGCTGACCGATCAACGCTGCGGCGGCTCGTTCGACGTGTCGGCACGCGCGGTCATCAACGCCACCGGGGTATGGGCCGGGGAGGTGGATGCCTCGATCCGGGTGCGGCCCAGCCGCGGAACGCATTTGGTGTTCGACGCGAAGGCGTTTGGCAATCCCGTTGCCGCGCTGACTATTCCGATTCCAGGTTCGATCAACCGATTCGTGTTCGCGATGCCAGAGCAGCTGGGCCGGGTCTACCTCGGGATCACCGACGAGGACGCGCCCGGTCCGATTCCCGATGTGCCCGAGCCCACCTCGGGGGAGATCACGTTCCTGCTGGACACCGTGAACAGCGCGCTCGGCGTAGCGCTGGGTCGCGACGACGTGATCGGCGCCTACGCGGGACTGCGGCCGTTGGTCGACACCGGTGAGGGACGCACCGCTGACCTGTCGCGTGACCACGCCGTGGTCGACTCGCCGTCGGGCGCCATCAGCGTGATCGGCGGCAAGCTGACCGAATACCGGTACATGGCCGAGGACGTCCTCGACCGCGCCGTGGAACTGCGAGGGCTTGCCGCGGGCGAGTGCCGCACCCGCAACCTGCCGCTGGTGGGTGCGCCGTCGAATCCCGTTGCGACGCTGAAGTCACCGACCGAGCTGCCGTCGTCTCTGGTTGCGCGGTACGGCGCCGAGGCGCCGAACGTGATAGGCGCCGCGAGCTGCGAGCGGCCGACCGAGCCGGTGGCCGACGGAATCGACGTGATTCGCGCGGAATTCGAATATGCCGTGACTCACGAAGGGGCATTGACGGCCGACGACATCGTCGACCGTCGCACGCGTATCGGCCTGGTCGAAACAGACCGCGACCGGGTGCTGGCGGTGGCCGAAGAGCTGCTCAGCCGGTGTGCCCGGTGAGGAACTCCTCTTCACGATCACGACCACCACGTCCTCATCAGGTCGCCCTCATCGGTTTGTACCAGTAGCTCCAGCTGTCCGTTCACACGATGAACGACCAAAGGTGTGCTGTCGGCAGCCCGGAATCCTTGTCCGCCAGGGACGACTGCCCGCCATCCCCGCCACCCGGATTCATCGCACGTCTGGGTGTAGACGGTTCCATCGAACGACATGAAGACATCCAACCGATCCGCTTGCGGTGTTGCACAGGCGATCCGAACGTGGGTTGGTAGAGGTTGCATGGCGGGCGAGGCAAGCTGCTGCCACTGGGGAGGTTGGCCTTCGGCAACTGTGACGTCCCAAACTCGGCCTGCCGTGGACACAGCGAGTAGGCGTGTGGGTGTCGATTCGTCCCCAGTTAACAACGTAGCGACGGGGTCTGGGGGGAAGGGATCGACAACGGTGAAGTTTCGCAGGGCAACGTCCGGTGGGCTCAGCTTCACCCACTCGGGATCCGTCGGGAACAGCGGGAGTCGGTCGATGAACGCCGACCATAGCGACCCGTCGTTGGCGAGTACGAAGAGCTGGTCCTTCACCATGACGCAGTTGCAGTCGCCGTCTGTGAGAAGTGTGAATCCGGTGACCTCGAGCTTGCGCCACAGTTCGGTATGTCCGGGCTGCCATGCGAAATTGGCGTAGAGATGGCCGTCGGACCCGGTGGCAACGATCTCGGTAGCAGCATCGGACAGAAGCGACGGGGCCACGTACAGGCCGCCGGGCAGTTTGAACGGCACAACAACTGGCGGGGAGCCGGTGAGATCATCGGCCCCGCGCGTCCACGGTGACCAGCGCAAGTTCTGATCGGCCGAGCTGACGAACAGGCGGTTTGCACAGATGGCGAACGCGGCCAGATGGCCCGGGGACCGAGAGTAGGCCCGCACGGTTGTGGCCGCGTCGATTCTGGGTCCGCCTGGTTGACTGGGGATTTCGGACCAGGCTGGCGGTGAGTTGAGGCAGGCATGCACGCGGCGATGTCGCACTGGGCGATCCGGTTCGACAACCGGCGGGAGCACGAGTAGATCGCCGTGGTCGTAGTAGAAGCTGCGCCACGGCGGACGCTTCACAGGCGCCACCGTTCCATTCACCCGGCTGTCGGGAATCTTCTCCCACTGTCGCCAGCGATCCGTCTTGACCGCGAAGGGCATTGGGACAGTGCGTCGATGGTCCTCGGTGAACTTGACGCCATCCGTTGAAAGCACGCAATCGCGCACCATGTAGTCCGCCATGAGGGCCTTCACCGTGTAGCTGACGCTCCACTCGGCGTCATCGTCGCCGTCTGCGATTGCCCGATGAACCAGTTCGATGGTCAGATCCGGGCTCAGTCGGCGGGGTTCGTCAAAAAATATCCACTCGGCGTCGTGAGTTGTGTTCTCGTCAATCGGGCCGACGGCGATGATTTCGTCGTCGGCAACGGTCGTGCAGCCGATCTTCACCGTCGCGGTGCCGATGGTGAACTCTTCCATCTCCGCATCGCCTGTTCTGGCGAACAGGACCAGCGCCCGGACGGTGTCAGGGTCGGCGTCCGGAACCTTCTCGCTGCGGACAGGTTTGGTTTCTGGCTGGGTGAAGTCGAAATCCAGGAAGTCGTGGACGAGCACCTTGTCGTTGTGCTCGATCACGTAGGCACGCTGTCCCCATTCAACTCGGTTGTCGGTCAAACGATGTGGGCCACGTATGAATGGATTCTGGAAGCGCGGGTACAGGTTCGTTTGTAGCGGGGAGCCGTCAAGTTCGAATACGCCGCCGTCACCATATTTCAACGTCAGGGCTTGACTGCCGCCGCCTTCGGTTACGGGCAGCGGCATGTGGTAGGTGCATTCGAAGTCGCCGGCATCGTCGACGATGACCTTGGCGCCCCGAACCTTGGCCTTGAATGTTTCAAAGTCGCCGAACTCCGCCTTGCTGCCCACCTGCATGATCCACAGATTCTTGCCGCCGGCGTGCCAGTCCTTGTGCTCAAAGTAATCCCGGGGCAGATCCTCTGGCCAGATGCGCTCAGTTTCTGCTTCCTGCTCGTCCGTAGCGTCATCTGGTGGATCGTTGGCGTTGTCGATGGCGGCTTCGTAGACGTCACCGACATCGTTGTCGGTGCTCAGCCACTCCGGCTCCCCGTTGACGAAGACTCCGACGTAGGCCTCGGGCCGGTCAGCTGCGGCGACTCCCTTGACGGGGTGGGTGACCTTGCCGAAGATCCAGTGTCCGTTGACGTCGAAGTCGAGCGGATCGTCCCATACGTCGGACAAGACGAAGTTGTCGTCCTCGTAGGCCGAGGGACGGTATTTCGTCGGTTCGCGGGGGTCGTCGAAGCCATGCCAGGGAAACCACGCGTGTGTTTGTGTCTCGCCTATCAGTCGCTGGACCCCGTGAAAATCGTAGGCCAGGATCGCCGCGCCGCGGTGTTGGACCACCATGGGAAGCGCCCAGTATCCGGTCCACCAACCCGGGCCGTCCTCGTCCTTGGCAGGCAGGAGTTTGCCTTCAATGAACAGCTCCCCGCCGATCAAGGCGGCGGCGGCGCCGATTTGTGGGCTGGCGAAAGCTGCACCCAGCAATGCGCCGGCACTTCCGACAACCAGGGGTGAAATATCGGTACCCGCGTACGGGGCATTGGTGAACACACTCAGTGCCCGGTTCATGGTGACCTGATTGACATTGGACTGCCAATTCCATTGGCCTGCACGAAAGTTCTGGATGCTCGACATCATGACATCGCCGTTGCGGTAAGTGAGTACATTCGCGCGAGTACGGGTGGAACCCTCCAACAAGACAGAGAATTCGTCGGCGATATCCTCGGCGTCTGCGAGAACGATTCCCAGGAGGGGATTGACAACTGCCCCGATGAGCGGCATGCCGACGGCAGCGCCGAGGATCGCCCCAACGCCGGCCCCCTGCACCAAGGTGAGCTTCTTGATCATCCCCGCGAGCTCTCTGAACGCCTCGCACTCGTCGAGTCCGAATTTGTCGATCGTGTCCAGCGCCCCGCGCACAACCTGTTTGTTCATGAATGCTGATGTGCCCCACCAGAATACAATGCTGTCCTCGTTTACACCGTAGTCGCTGTGAGTGCGCGCGATCTCGTCATTGGCGCTCTGGATGTGTCGCGAGTGCGCGGCAAGTTTGGATGCGTAACCTTGGCGGCGGGAGTCAACCTCGTCGGATTCCTGTGAGAACCAGATGCCGTACTTGTAGGCCTCGTCGAAGGTGATCGAGACACGGGACCGATCAACGAATCCGGATTGCGGTGGGTGGGTGGCGATTTCAACCAGCACCTCGGGCACTTTGTAGGTCGATGTCGCCATCGCCGCACCGATCTCGGAATCGACGTCGCTGAACATGCCTCGCGTACCGAACAGAAGCTCGACGGCGTCACCGGAGCCGTTGTCCCAGCCGCTTGCCTTCGACTTGAACTGACTTCGGCCGCCGGCAGCGCCCATCGCGCCCTTGTGTGAGAACCTCGCCAAGTCGAAGAGCAGCAGGTCGGTGACCACCTTGGCTTTCTCGCGAACCTCGGTGTCCATCGCGAAATCCACGAGATTCAGCAGTGCCCATAGATGTTCGCGGTAGTAGCCAGACGAATTGAACTCCGTCCAACCGAACATCAGCCGGTGGTTGAGCCATCTCAGCACGCGAGCCTTGCCACGCTCCTGTCGCTGGCGACCGGAGAGAATCCCCATGCGTTCTTCATCGCCATATAGAAACTCCTTGCCCGGCTGGAACTCGTCAAACTCCCACAGTTGTCCGGCGAGGTATTCCGACGACGCGAACATGATGTAGTGGTTCTCCGACCAGTACTCCATCTCAACAGCGGCGTCCTCACCGTCGCTGCCGGCCACGTTCAGGTCTTTTCGCGCCTTCTGGAGCAACAAGGAGCTGCGGGGGCCGGCCACCTTGAACAGCTCGGCGATCAGACCATCATCTGCCATGGCGCGTAACGGCTCGTCCATCCAGAACTTGTAGTGATGCAAACCTTGTCGCAGCACTTCTCCCACAATGGGTGAGAACGCAATCGAGGCACTGTTGGGGTGAGCCGCGTTGGTGTGCAAGAGGATACGCAGCTTGGTCGTTAGTTCGTGCAGTCGCGCTCGGTGGTCCTTGTTGTCTTTGAAGTATTGGTCGGTGGCCAGTTGGCTGAAGAACGCGTTGAATTCGTCGGCGGCGAAGAAGTTGTCGAACTCGCCCACGGCGCCTACCGCACGCGGGTCTTCGGCCAGCGTGCGCTTGCGCCACGGCGGAGACTGATCGCTCCATCCGCCGCCGGGACGGCCCGCACGATCGGGCGTCACCGTCGGCGGAATGGTCCCGAACAGATAGAGCATCCGAATCAGCAGGCATAGGCCCATGTCGGAGTCCGGCTTGCTGACGTACACCTCCTTGAGGCTGTCATTGATCACCTTGCTCCAGTACCTCACCTTGAAAGACCGATGTTCGTCGGCCCTGACAGGGGGTACCGTCCGTGCGTCCTTGATGACGAAGGAGTAGTTCGGGAGGTCGGTCGACTTCGCACCTCCTGAGGGCCAGGACATGTCCAGGAGCTGCACCGGGATCCTTTTCGACTTGCGTCGCAGCCGCTTAGGGTCGAGGGTTTGCGTGCGACGCGCAGTGGGATCGGCGGCGGCAGCTGCCGATCCCAGCGCCGCAGCGGCAGCGTCGTTTTCAGCCTGAAGTTCCGCGTGCATCGCCGTACGCACCCACTCGGCATAGGACTTGGTGTCCGTGATCGTCTGCCGTTCGTCGTCCCAGGCGACGACCGGCGGCCTGCCGTGTCCGGCGTTGATTTGCAGCTCGTATTCGACGTCGTCGATGAATCGCCTGAAATTCTCCAACCATTGCTCGCGGTTGGCGCTCGGGTCATGCGCCGCGTGGTACAGCTCGGGCAGCAGCCATGGCTTGGACGCGGCAATCAGTGCGCGGCTGATCGCAGAACCCTTCCCGTCCCACCAGTACGGCTTGCGCCCCGGAAGGTGAGTGGATTGGGCCGGATCCAGTGGCGAGGTGGTCTCGACCGGTTTGTCCAGGGCCGATGCGAACCGATCCTTTTCGTGCGCCTGGGCCAAGGCGTCCAGCAGGTTGATGACTTGAGTTGGTTCTTTGAAATCCAGCCAGTCGCAAAATCGTCCGATCAGACCCGATTGAAAGGCCCCGCGCCGCTTGTGCTCGTCGGCCGTCCAAACCGGTTGTTGGCTGTCCAAATACACCGGCGCTGCGTCGCCGACCTTTTGACTGATCAGTTTCAACAGAACTTGGTCGCCGGATCCGTCCTTGTCGAACTCTTCAGCGTTGAGGTCGCGGAAGGTGCCCATGTTGAGTCGGCGCAGCTGACACTCGAAGAACCATTCGCGCCGCTTTGCCAACTGGGCTTGAAGGTCATCAGCCATGAACGCGCACCGCCGGACTCAGTCGTCGGGATCGGGATGACAAGGAATCGGTGTCCATTTGGGCAACTCGTTGTCGTCGCGCGCGATGATCAGGGTCGTCGGCAGCCGCACCTCCCACTCTTCGACACACTCTTCCTTGCCGGGGGCGGCGTTGCGGGCCTTGATCTCGGCAATGATCGACACGTACAGCTTGCTGAACATGTTGGGTATTTCCTCGCCCATCCATACGTCGCCGGTTTCGTGGTAGTGCGCCAGCGCGGCTTCGAAGCCCGGCCGAACGGGAACGACCACCCGAGCTGCGCCAGCTTTGAGGAACGCCTCGAATTGCGGGTCGAGGTCCTGGATCAGGATCAGCTCACCCCACTTGGCCTGCCTACCCCAGAAGTACGGGTAGTAGAGATACATGAGGTGTTCCCATTCGAATGCGCGCTCAAAGAACGCTGTGACGGCACCCCACTTCTTGACGTACTCGGGATCGGGCGGAAACGCCGTCGGATCGGGGGTCGGGAAGTACACGTTCCGTGAAGTGCTCGGCCATCAGCAGGTGGACGAACGCCTTCTTGAGCTCTTCCCGTTCGACCACCGAACCGCGGGCATACCCACCAGCGAGCGCCATTTGGGCGCGCACCGCGGCCTGGTAGCGCGACAGCTCGTCGAGGTAGTTTGTCCGCTGGCGTTCATAGCCGGCAACGATCTGGGCGTGGGTCTTCAGCTTCCACTGTTCCAACGCCGCATCGGTGCGACGGCACTTGATACCGACTGCATAGTTGAACTGCATCATCGGTTTGAAAGAGCGCACTAGCACGGGTATGTCACCGGTCTCTCCGGCAGTCAGCGTGAAGGAGAAATTCAACGGGGGATTTCTGGTGAGTTGTCGGAAGACATACTCGCCGATATAGACCTCGAGCAGTCGCGTGTCATTTGCGTCTTCGGGCGGCAGACCGATGAGTCTGGGGTTCGTACGTGTGATGAACCCACCGATCGCGGTGTAGTCATTGGGTACGGTGATCTTGAAGTGGGTAAAGAACTGTCCGTCCTGGTATTTGAAGCCGTAGGCGTCCAGGGGTGTTCCCGCTGAGGTGGCGTTCGAGTTGGCGAAAACAGTGGTCAGCTCTGCTGGCGGCGGAGTGACGACGCCCGTCACCCCGTAAATGGCGGCATACGTCATGTAGTTGGTCGGGGTGATATCGCCCGGCTGCAGCGTCGGCTTGCTCGGCTTGGTTGCCTGGAAACTCTCTGGCGGCACAGCATTTTTCAGCGAATCGATAAGAAACGCGGCCGGCTCGGGAAGCACCACGTCGTACAGCAACCGCTTGCCGTAGTTGAGCACCTTCACCTGGTACTTCTTGTCGACCCATTGGTAGATGCCGCGAATAGTCTTTTGGCCGTTGGAGTTATCCAGTTGGTGCATTCCCTTGTCGGAGAACACCTTCTTCTCACGCTGAACACGCTGCTGCCGCACACTCTGGGTCAGCTTGCTGACAGCACGGTCGGTGACGCTGCGCGCGTAGTTGGTCTTGCTGTTCTCGACGAGTCGTCCGTAGTTGGAGGTCGACGTCTGATCGGTTGTCGTCGTGCTCTGCTGGCTCGCCTCCTTTTGCGTCTCGGCGACGAGCTCGTTGCGCTCAGTCGTTTGGGTGTCGCGCTCTTCGCTCTGCGTTGTCTCGGTCTCCTCGGTGATGATGAGCTCGGTGGTCTCCTCACGCAGTGTCGTCCTGCGCATCAACTCGCCGGGCAGCACATTCTCGATGTGGGAGATATCGGCGGGCTCGTAACCGATCAGTGTCTGTCGCACCACCTGCAGATCGCCAACGCCGACCGGTCGGGTAACGGCATGGCTGAAATCAGGCACCGAATGCTCGTCCGGCGGTACCTGCGTAGTCGCCGGTTCCTGCACGGCGAACAGGTTCATTCCGAGTCGATAGATTCTCGCCGGTGCCGGGGTGCGCAGCGGCTCGAGCTCATGGGACAGGTCAAGCCAGCGTCGCTTCACGGCGCCGAGAATGTCGTCGTACGCAGCAGTCGAGGGATCTCCCAGTTGCGCCTGGAGATGTTCGGTCACAACCGAATTCATCGCAGCCAGCGTTGACTCCGGCACCCCCAGGACGCTGATGATTGCCGACCCGGCGTCGTTGCCCGCTGCTGGTTCCTCGCCGCCGTCGGCGGGCTCGCGATTTCGGGCGATGTCCCGCGGCTCGCCGGCAACGTGCGGATCGGGGCCGCCGTCGTCGATCGTCTTGATCTCCAGCTGTCCCGGCGGCAATGACATCAATGTGTCGTAAGCCTGGTGGAACGCATCGTGCTCTTTGGTGAGGTCGTCGCGCCGCTGACGTTCGGGATCGGGGGCAGGGGAGGGCGTTTCTGGTTTAACCGGCGGCGGGGGAAGGAAGATCTCCGGAAGCTGCAGGGGCCGTGCCAGCAGGTGGCGGATGTGTTCTGCCGCAGAGTCTTCCGGCGCGATGTCCAGCCACCACGCGTCTTGCACCGCGCGGTCTTTGCCGATCCACCACAGCTCCATGTGGCTGGGAGTCCGCGACACGGCCGCGACACCGCTCGTCGAGGCAGCGCTGTTCGCCTCGGCCACGAGTTTGGGGTTGTGCCACTCGTCTGGTGCCCAGCGGGCTTCTTTGACCGCGCGCTCTTGGCCTATCCACCACACCTGCATGTGAGTGGAATTGCGTGAGAGGGCGGCCACACCACTCGATGCCGATGCGCTGTCGCGGCCGGCGACCGTTTGTGGAGGGAGCGTCCAGCCGTCGGCTTTGGTCCATCGGCTGTCCTTCACAGAACCGTCGTCCCCGATCCACCACACATCCATCTGAGTGGGGGTCCGTGACACCGCAGCGAGCCCACTCGACGCGGACGCTTTGGTCTGCCCTGCCACGAGGTAGGGTCCGTGCCAGCCGTCTCCCTCGACCCACCATGCGCCCTGCACCAACTGGCTCTTGTCGACCCACCACACCTCCATGTGGGTGGCATTGCGCGACAACACCGCAATTCCGCTCGTCGTTGATGCATTGTTCGCCAACGGATTCTGGTTGACCTTCCACCCTTGGCCGTCGACCCACCAGGCGTTGCGCAGCAATCCGTTCTTTCCGATCCACCACACCTCCATGTGGGTGGCGCTGCGCGACAGGGCCGCTACACCGCTGGTCGGCGACGCGTCGGTCGCGATCTCTTCCGGTGTACGCCACGCGTCCGCAGTCCACTCGGCGACCATCACCTTGCCGTCTTTGGTAATCCACCAGACATTCATGTGGCTGGAGTCTCGCGACACCGCGGCGACACCGCTGGACTTCGATGCCCCGCCCGTACCTTGAATCGGTGTAAACCCGTACCATCCCGAGCCGGCAGCCCACCTGGCCGTGTGGACCGACTCGTCATTCCCGATCCAGAACACGCTCATATGCCCGGGGTCGCGCGAAACGCTCGCAACGCCACTGTCACTCGCCGCAGTCGATGGCGGGGTCAGTTGAATCGGGTGCCATCCCGCCGTAGCGCGACCGGCGACGAGGTCCTCGATGAACGCGATCACTTGGCGCATGGTGGTGACAGCGACGACGTCGGCCAGATCGAATCTCGTAATCAGTTTGATCGCGACCAGAACGTCACTTGCGAATTTCTTGTCGGTGAGAAATTGCGTGTCTGCAACAATCTCGCTCGCGTACGTTCCGAAGACATCCTTGACGGCCAGATTGACTCTGTCGTCGGTCACCGCCGACGCCGCCAGCAGCGCGGATATCCGGTCGCGTAGCAGGACGTACTTGTTCACCCGTTCGAGGCTGCCCTGGTAGTCGTCTGAGTAGTCGTTGTCGCCGTCCGCCCCGTTGTCCCCGCCACCGTTGCCGCCGCCATAGATGTCATCGAGGAAGTCTTGTGCCTCCGCGCGTACTTCGCTGTAGGACTCCTCTGCGATCAGGCGACGCAGCTCGTCCTGGAAATCCGAGTCGGTCGTCAGATCGATCTGCTCACCGTCAGCTGGGATGACGACGGCCTGCTGGATGAAACGAAACAGCTCTTCCATGGCGACTTCCTTCGCTACGGCTATCAACGAGGCACGAGAGGAGCAGATGTGCTCTCTAATCGTGCGCACCCGCGGCGCCTACGACATGAGTAGTCGACTACCTAATTCGAGGCCAACGAGTTGCCGTCGCCCGGGCCGGGCCCCGCGACCGGAGTCAGGCATACAGCCGGCGAACCCTCGGCCCGGGGCTCAGAGGCTTACTTCAGCGGGCACCGAGTTCGAACCGATCGACAGCAACGTGGTTGGTGGCCACTGACCGATACCTGACGTGACATCCGATAACGGCTTTGAGTCACGGGCAGCCCGCTCCATCCGCTCTCGTGAAGCAACTACTCAGGTGCGAGCGCCGGCCTGCACCGAAATTGAGTACTGCGCTACTGCTGTCTGACGGTTGCGCATGAGCGAGGGTCGAAACAGCCCAACGATTGGAGAGTGAGATGGCAGGCGATCTACGGGTCACAGAACGCGTTGTGGCCGAAAGCGATTCCGATGCGCGCGCGGCGGAGCTCGGCGTGGGGACACAGGAACGAGCGATCCACCGCTACGGACGTCTGGCGGTCCTCGCCGGGCCGCAGCAGGCGGACCGCGAAGCGCCCGGCTCACAGGAGCGAGAGGTGCGGGACGCGCTCGGCGACCTGACCGAGGTCGAGCGTCTCGGGCTCGAAGCACTGTCGCTACGTCAGTCGGACGATTACCGGCAGGTCAAGGACGCACGGCCGCGTGACGGTGAGATTTGGGACATGGAGGGGTGCACCTCCGTGGTGCCGACGCCGCGGGCGGCCGTACCAGGGATCGGTGCTCGGGCGGCCGGACCGACAAGCTCATTCCTGGAGGGGTCCGTCGCCGTTGGCATCGTCATCGTCCAGGGACCGACTGCGGCGTTGCGGTTCTCCGACGCCGAGGTGGTCAAGGTCGTCGCGGAGGTGCAGAACGGCCTCGGCTGGCTCGCTACCGCGAATCCCCTTGCCGGGATCGCCTTCTCCTACGACATCCACAACGTCAACCTGACAGTGCAGCCGGATCCGAACGCGGCTGACCTCGAGGCGCTGTGGCGCGACCCGGCGATGTCCGCGATCGGCTTCAGCGCGGACTGGGCCGGGGTGGGTACGTACGTCGAGGACATTCGAAGCCGTTTCGGAACGCGATGGACCTACTGCGTGTTCTTCACCAAGTACCCGCTGAATCACTTCGCCTACGCGAGCATCGGCGGGCCCCGGGTGGTGATGGATTACAACAACGATGGGTGGGGCCCGGACAACATCGACCGGGTGTTCGCGCACGAGACCGGCCACATCTTCGGCTGCCCGGACGAATACGCATCCAGCGGCTGCAACTGTGGCGGGGCATGGGGCCGGTTCGGGTTGGCCAACGGCAACTGCGAGAACTGCGCCAGCGAAGGCGGCGTCCAGTGCTTGATGAAGGGCAACACCTTCGACGTCTGCGGCTACACGCCAGGCCACCTCGGATGGTTTCCACAGCTCGTCGTGCGCAACTACGCGTACGAGGCCGGTGGTTGGCGGGTGAACATGCACCCGCGGATCATGGCCGACACCAGCGGGGATGGCCGAGCCGACATCGTCGGTTTCGGCACGCATGGGGTATGGGTGTCGCGTGCTCAGCCCGACGGGCGTTTCGAGACCCCACAATTCGTCATCAACAACTTCGGCTACGAGGCGGGAGGTTGGCGGGTCGAGCGTCATCCACGCTTGGTGGCTGACACCACGGGTGATGCGCGGGCTGACATCGTGGGTTTCGGCAATGCCGGTGTGTGGCTGTCGCGTGCGCAGGCGGATGGGTCGTTCAGTGCACCGCAGTTGGTGGTCAACAACTTCGGGTATGACCAGGGTTGGCGCGTCGACCAGCATCCGCGGTTCTTGGCTGACACCACAGGTGATGGGCGGGCTGACATCGTCGGCTTCGGCAATGCCGGTGTGTGGCTGTCGCGTGCGCAGGCGGATGGGTCGTTCAGTGCACCGCAGCTGGTCGTTACCAACTTCGGCTTCAACGCCGGTGGTTGGCGGGTCGATCGCCATCCGCGGTTCCTGGCTGACACCACAGGTGATGGGCGCGCCGACGTAGTCGGGTTCGGCGATGGTGGTGTGTGGGTGTCGCGCGCGCTTGCCAGCGGTGGCTACGAGGCGCCGGGGCTGACCGTTACCAATTTCGGCTTCAACGCCGGTGGTTGGCGGGTCGACCAGCATCCGCGCTTCCTGGCTGACACCACCGGTGACGGCCGCGCCGACATCGTTGGTTTCGGCACCGCCGGGGTCTGGCTGCACCGCACGTGAGAACGGGCCGTCGGCCACTCACGTCTCAGTGGGCGTCCGGCGGCTCAAAGCCAGGGGCGTCCCAGTCGAGGCCGTCGCCGCGCCGAGTCTTCGGTGCGCTTCGTGTCAACCAGGCAGCGACGAACACTCGTTCCGCCTGCGACAGGTCGAGTGGCACGTCAATGGGTGCAGCGGCGACATCGAAGACGCTGACCACGCCAGGAATTCGCAGTATCGCGTTGCGCGCGTCCGCGTCGGCGTGTACGAGCAGTAGCCGCGGCGGCAGCGTCTGGGTGACCGGAGCGAGAGCTTCGATCTCGGCAATCGCCGGGCCCACCCCGGCGACCTCAAGAAGGACAAGTTGTTCTTGTTGCGATTCGGTCATCCGCACCCACCCGCAATTCAGATCGCGCTGGGGTCCAGCCTAGCTCGGTCCAGCATCGTTCGATTCGGGTAGCGGAATACGCACGTACGAAGGATCTCTGCGTCCCATACTGACGATCGTCAGCGTTTGCAGGGGAGGTTCTACGTTGGACGGAATCGGAACTCGCCATGCCGGGCCAGAGACGCGAGCACCAGACATGGAGCTGCAATTCAGCACGCCCAATATCGCCTTGGCGCGCGGCTTCCTGTCCATCCCGGAGTGCCGGGAGATCATCGAGGTGATGCATCGCGCGCCGCGCGAGCCCGCTCAGGTCGTGCGCGCCGGTGAGTCGATCCTCGATCAGTCACTGCGCCTCTGTTTTGATCACCATTTGTCCGAGACCGTCAAAGACACGATCGGTGCTCGGATGGCCGCGTATTTCGGTCGACACCGCGCCGAGTTCGAATCCGATGCCGACCATCTGTACGGGCCGTATTTCATGTCCTACGAGAAGGACAGCTACTTCCGGGCGCACCGCGATGTCGCCAACCACAAGAACGATCCAGCCCGCCTGGCTGCGCATCGCTGGTCGTTGTTGCTCTACCTCAATGGACGTGAACCTGCTAGCACGCTGCCGACGTTCGACGGCGGGGCGCTCCTCATCTATGAAACCGACCCCGGCATGTGCGATCGCCGCGTTGTCATCGTTCCAGAACCGGGAATGCTCGTGCTGTTTCGGTCTGCCTTGATGCATGAGGTGACGATTCTGCGAGACGGCACCCGGTATGCCGTGGCGGGCTGGATGGCCACTGCGACAGACCAAGCGATCGGAGCTCACCAATGACCCACCATGCGTCGATAAACGAGTCGATCCGCCTCACCGTCACCAGTGAGCCGTCGGTCGAGACCAAGACCGCCTTGGCGACGTTTTGCCGTCGAAACGGCTACCCGCACTTGTACTTTGAACGTCTCGAACCACTGCTGGAGCGCGCGGACCTCGTCCTTGCCCTGGCCGTGTCGGAGAGGCCGTGGCCGCCAAGCGGTATCGGCTCACAAACCGTTGAAGCTGTCGGAATCGCCATGATCGGCACCGAGGATCGCGCTCACCTGACACCCGTGTTGACCGACCGCAGACACGCAACCAACATCGGGCTGGTCGCAGCCGTCACCAAGCAGCTCCTAGAGGCCTTGAGCGAGCGTGCCACGTCAACGGGTTATCTCGTCAGGGCGTCCGACCGCGCGATTGAACGGTCCGTCGAACAGGCCGGGTTCAACAGAGCTGACCTGCAGTCCGCAACCGAATATGCCGAATATGTCGAATACTCGGCGCCACCACGGCAAGTACTCGAAGCACTGGGACTTGACCGGGTGCGAGTGGGGGATCTCCTTTCACTCTCACTCGATGCGGGTGAACTCGACCGGCTAGCTCTGTATCACTTCGCGCTCACGGCGGGATTGAGCGCATTCCTGGACGATTCCATCCGATACACGGCCCTACTGCCCGGACTCATCGACCTGATCGCCTCGCTACCGCCCGGGGGCGTGCCTCCTGGGACCCCTGGCCCCAGGTTCGGCAAGGAAACAGCCGGCGGCAACCCGTAGTCCGCCGATCCGAATGCCGCAGCACGCCAGGGCGGACGGCTTATCGCTGATCATCTCGACCCTCGACGAGGGCCCCGAACTCTACGAAACCGTCTTGTCCGTATTCGCCGGATCGGTGATACCCGACCAAACGATCGTCGTCGACGACGGAGGGACCGACGATAGCTGCGCGGTCCTTCAACAACCCGAGTGGTGCGCTCGGGGAGTCGTCGTGCACCGAATCACCCGCAGCGGTGTCGCCGCAGCGCGCAACGCGGGCGCGGCGCTTTCCACCGGGCCGTATCTGGCGTTCCTGGACGCGCACTGCCGTCTGGAGCCCGCATGCCTTGCGCAGCTGTCGTCGTCCGTGCAGGCACGGCCCGATTCAGTGTTGGCGCCGGCCATCCGTGACGTGGACGGCGACGATGACTACGGCTGCGGCGCCCGGCTCATCGA
>DATFCF010000145.1:0-2490 GCA_035253445.1 Mycobacterium sp. | reverse complement strand
TGTGGAAACTGCGGCAGGTCGGCGGAACTGCGGCGATCCTTCGTGACGTGCCCGCGGTCGGAGGTCACGGCTGGCGACACGGGGTAATGCGTTACCGCGGTGGGGAAGCCGGGTTTTATCGGCTGTCGAGCCTGCGGTGGTGGCCCGACCGGAGGCTGAGTCGGCGAGGTTTGGAGATCGTGGGGCGTCGCGCCCCACGCGGCGACGAATTCGACATCATGACCGACGAAATCGTCGTTCTCGAGCTGCGAGACACCAGTCCCGAACGCCGCCGCGGCTACGAAGTGGCACTGGATCGTGGCGCGTTGACGGCATTTCTGTCGTGGCTGGAGTCGCGGCCCTCACCGCGTGCGCGGCGTCGCACGTTCTAATCCGTCCGGCGGGCAGGAGCGATGGGGGCACCTCCCACCCGAAGGGTAGGGGGACGACTCGGGGCAATCATGTTGCGGGACCGCATCTGTTGGTCTTCGCGCAAGCGCTCATCCGCATCTGTTGGTCTTCGCGCAAGCGCTCATCCGCGCCTTTCGGTCTTCGCGAAAGCGCTCATCCGCCGGGTTGCCACAACACGTCCCCGTCGGGATTGGCCACCCGGGACAGGATGAACAGCAGGTCCGACAGCCGGTTCAAGTATTTGGCCGGCAGCACACTGACGGTGTCTCCGTGGGTTTCCACGGCTTGCCACGCCGAGCGTTCGGCACGGCGCGCCACAGTGCGGGCTACATGCAGAAGGGCTGACAACGGTGTACCGCCGGGCAGCACAAACGAATTCAACGCAGGCAACGGCTCGTTGAACTCGTCGCACCATGACTCCAGCCGGTCGATGTAGCTCTGCGTGATCCGTAGCGGGGGATGTTCGGGGTTGTCGACCACCGGGGTGGACAGGTCAGCGCCCCCGTCGAAGAGGTCGTTCTGAATCTGCCGGAGCACGTTGCGAATTTGCTCGCTGGGGTTTCCCAACGCGATCGCCACACCGATGGCGGCATTGGTTTCGTCGCAATCGGCGTACGCAGCGAGCCGTGCGTCATTCTTTGACACCCTGCTGAAATCACTCAAACCAGTGGTCCCGTCGTCGCCGGTTCGGGTGTAGATGCGGGTGAGATGAACTGCCATGGTCAAACCGTAGCGGGACGGACTCGCCCGGGAAACTGACACGGCTCATGCCGCTGTTTACACTGACCCGCGTGAGCGAGCGATTCGTGGTGACCGGCGGAAACCGGTTATCAGGCGAAGTTGCTGTCGGGGGGGCCAAGAACAGCGTTTTGAAGCTGATGGCGGCATCGCTCCTGGCAGAGGGCACGAGCACGATTACCAACTGCCCCGACATCCTCGATGTGCCGCTGATGGCGGAGGTCCTGCGGGGGGTGGGCGCGAACGTCGAGTTGGACAGCGGGACCGTGCGGATCACCTCGCCCGATGAACTCAAGTACGACGCGGATTTCGCCGCGGTACGTCAGTTTCGCGCCTCGGTGTGTGTTCTGGGCCCGCTCGTCGGCCGCTGCAAGCGAGCGAAAGTCGCGCTGCCAGGCGGGGACGCGATCGGGTCGCGGCCCCTCGACATGCACCAGGCTGGCCTGCGGCAGTTGGGCGCGACGTGCAACATCGAGCATGGCTGCGTGGTCGCCGAGGCAGATCACTTGCGTGGCGCGGAGATTCAGCTCGAGTTCCCGTCAGTAGGCGCGACGGAGAACATTCTGATGGCCGCCGTCGTGGCCGAAGGTGTAACCACGATTCACAATGCCGCGCGCGAGCCTGACGTTGTCGACCTGTGCACGATGCTGAATCAGATGGGCGCCAAAATCGAGGGCGCCGGCTCGTCGACGATGACGATCACCGGGGTGGATCGGCTCCATCCCACCGAGCACCGAGTGATCGGGGACCGCATTGTCGCCGCCACTTGGGGCATAGCCGCGGCGATGACGCGCGGGGACATTTCGGTGACAGGAGTAGACCCGGCGCATCTGCAGCTGGTGTTGCACAAGCTGCACGACGCGGGCGCCACCGTGACCCAGTCCGACGACGGCTTCCGCGTTGTCCAGTACGAGCGGCCCAAAGCGGTGAATGTCGCGACGCTGCCGTTCCCCGGATTCCCGACCGACCTCCAGCCGATGGCGATCGGGCTGGCGTGTATCGCCGATGGAACGTCGATGATCACCGAGAACGTCTTCGAGGCCCGCTTCCGCTTCGTCGAGGAGATGATCCGGTTGGGCGCCGACGCGCGTACGGACGGACACCACGCGGTGGTGCGGGGGATACCCCAGCTGTCCAGCGCACCGGTGTGGTCCTCGGATATCCGGGCTGGGGCGGGGTTGGTGCTGGCAGGCTTGGTCGCCGACGGCGATACCGAGGTTCACGACGTGTTCCACATCGACCGGGGCTATCCGCTTTTCGTCGAAAACCTCGTCAGTCTGGGCGCCGAAATCGAGCGAGTCGCCTGACGTCCGGTCGCTCCGGCGGGGCCGCTTTGGAATACGGCGCACAAAGGCGTACTCT
>DATFCF010000144.1:0-5535 GCA_035253445.1 Mycobacterium sp. | reverse complement strand
TGACTCCCTCGTCTTCGCGATCAAGATCCTCGACGCCTCGAGTTGAGCTGCGACGATCTGAGCCGCGCAGCCGCCGACTCCCCGGTGGGTCCAGGTCGTCCGTTGTAGCCCAGCCCATTTCGATGTTTCTGGCGCTCGACGGCTTGACTCCCGAGCTCTCAGTGCAGTCCGCATTCCCAATTGGTCACGCGGACAAGGGCAATCCTGAAGTTCGCCCTGTCTTCGGCCGCTTGACCGACCTGTACGAGGTGATGGCCGAGAAGTTCGCCGAATTCAGGGACGAAAGCCCTTGGGTAGCCCCGGAACTCATGCGCTTATCGGGATTAGCCTCCACCAGTGACGGGGTTTGACGACAACGGGATGAACCCGCCGTTGATCCACACGCCCCAGCGTCCGCCCCAGCCCGAGTACCACACCACGGGCTGCCCTTGCCAGGACTCGGCCGGCTTCGGCGGCGCCCATTGCGGCGGCAGTTCCCCTTGGACCGGCGCCGGTGGCGGCGGAGCGGGTTCGGCGCTCGCCAGAGCAGGCCCCAGGCCCAGTACGGCTGCGGTGAGCCCGCCCGCGACTGCGACCGCCGGCAGGATGGTCTTGAACAAGGTCATGTGCATGACTCCAGCGTTGATACCGAATCGAATACTTAGTAGGCATAACCACCTTACGCGAACCGCACCCCCGTCGAACTCGCACGCCTTCACGCCGCCGCCGTCGGCGGGTCTCAACGGTTATCTCCCGGTCCGTGCTGCAGGTTCAGGCGGTGCTCTCCCCGAACAGGGGCCGCACGTCGGCGATCTCGTACTCGGCCACCGACGCCGAGAGCATTGCCGCGCCCTGCTCGTCGCTGGGGCCGCTGCTGCGGAAGGTCTCGACGGCCCGTTGCGACTCCCAGAGCTCGTAGATGTTGATGCGGCCCGGGTCGACCAGGTCGGCGGCGATGGCGAAGTCGAGGCAGCCGGCTGCCCGGCGCGCTTGTTCGACGACGCGCACGCAGCCCGCGAGATAGGACTGGCGCTGCTGGGGCTCGACAGTGATATGTCCTGCAACGATGACCATAGCTACGCTTTCTTCTGCCGCCTTCATGCCGTGCCGCGCCGGCACCTTGCAACCCGTATAGACACCGGGAGCACGCAAGACTCATCGGCCGTCTGTTCCATGTAGCGATGACTATTCGCGGTCGACGGAGTCCACACATCAGACATTGCCCCCAATCGCGAAGAGGACCGATGACCACTCCCACATCCGCGAAGCCGCCTGTAGTAGACCTGCCGACCTGGCGTGCAGCCCTCGATGAGCTGCGGATCAGGGAAAAGGCTGCCACCCGAGAACTCGACGCGATCGCCGCGCAGCGCCGCCGACTTCCCATGGTGGAAATGCCCGACTACACCCTGATTGGCGAAAGTGGGCCAGTCCGCCTAACCGAGGTGTTCGATGGCCGGTCTCAGCTCATCGTCTACAACCACATGTGGACAGACGGCGACGAATGGCAGTGCGGCGGGTGCACCAGCTTCACGTCGCAGTTCACTCGGTTGGGCTTTCTCGACAACTATGACGCGCGGTTCGTCATCGTGACCCACGGCCCTATTGAGCAGGCGCTGGCGTATAAGGCCAAAGTGGGCAACAAGATGGACTGGTATTCGTCGTCGGAGAGCTCGTTCGCCGCGGATGTCGGCGCCGGGCCAGGCGAAGGATTTGGGGTCAACGTCTTTCTGCGTGACGGCGACACCGTGTACCGCACCTGGCACACCAACGGTCGCGGCGTCGAACAACTCGCTCACACCTTCGCGCTGATCGACGTGCTGCCATGGGGACGTCAAGAGGAATGGCAGGACTCTCCCGACGGATGGCCCAAGCGGCCGACTTATTCAGGCTGGCTGGACTCCCCCGACGTCGCAAGGCTCTACGGGCAGTAGAGGCCGACTTTCCCGTCGCGGCGTTACCCTGGCCGGATGAGCACCCAGCGAGTGCCCGGCGGCGTGGTGCACAAGCTGCCCGCAGACCTGCGTGAGGCGCTGATCGCCAACGGCACGGCACTCGCAGCGTGGAAGGACATCACGCCCCTGGCGCGCAACGAGTTCATTTGTTGGGTCGAGGATGCCAAGCAAGAGATGACCCGAAAGCGCCGCATTCGCCGGACTCAGGAGGAGTTGGAGGAGGGCCAGCGCCGGCCCTGCTGTTGGCCCGGATGCAAGCACCGCGAGCGCTCAGGTAAGTAGCCGCCGGCCGGAAGACCATCGGTGTGATTATTTCTCACCCTTTTGGCCGTATCGCGATCACCGAGTTGTGCTCGAAGACCGCCCGCGGTCAGCCATGCGTCAACCCAGCGAGCGGACCGGCACATGAGGTTTCTACCCCATATTTGCCCCTGGCCGGCAGCTAGAGCGAAACCGTGCTGGCTGCACTGAACTGAGTATCAAGTTCCTGCGACCTGCTATTACGCCACAGACCGGCGACTGGCCGTTATCGTAAGCCGGTGGAGGGCACGCCATTCGGACGCTACCGGCTGATCGAGTTGTTGGGCCGCGGTGGGATGGGCGAGGTTTGGCGCGCATATGACAGCGCGATCGACCGTGTGGTGGCGTTGAAGATGCTGCTACCGCACCTAACCCAAGACCCCGAGTTCGAGAAGCGATTTCAGCGCGAAGCCCGCGCTGCCGCACGCCTGGATCATCCCCACGTCGTACCGATCCACGATGTCGGAGAGATCGACGGACGGCTGTTCGTGACCATGCGGCTGATCACCGGCATCGATCTGCAGAGCCTGATCGACGCCGGCCCCCTGGACCCCCAACGCGCAGTGTCGATTATCGATCAGATCGCCTCAGCTCTGCACAACGCCCATCGAGCGGGGCTGGTGCACCGTGACGTCAAACCTTCCAACATCCTCCTAGGCGAGAACGACTTCGCCTATCTCATCGACTTCGGAATCGCCCGCACCGCCGAAGACACCGGGGTTACCGCGACTGGGGCGGCCATCGGCACGTGGGCGTACATGGCTCCCGAACGCTTCAACACCGGCGAGGTGCACCCCAGCTCCGACATCTACGCCCTCGCCTGCGTGTTCTACGAATGCCTCACCGGTCATCGGCCGTTTCCCGGTGACACACTTGAACAAATCGCCGTCGGCCACATATTCACTCCACCTCCGCGACCGTCCGAGGAAAGCGGCGCCATCCCCGCCGCCCTGGACGAGGTGATCGCCACCGGACTGGCCAAGCAGCCCGCGGATCGCTACCCCACCACCGTCGATTTGGCTGCCGCCGCAAAGCAAGTCATCACTGAACCCGGCCGGCTCGACGCCGATCGGCTGACACCACCGGCTCCGGTGAGTGCGAGCGGCCCAAGCCCGCCGTCTTGGTCAGAACAAGCGTGGATGCAATCACGGCCCGGCGACAGTGGCGCGTCACATTTGGCAGCCACGCAGTTGAGCGTCCCCAATCGGCACCTGCCACCAGCGCCGCCAACGCCGAAGCGACAAGAGCGACGCCATGGTGTGCTGATCGGCGCCCTGGTGTTCGTCGTGACACTCGTCGTCGCGGGCGGTGTTGTCGCCGCCGTGGAGCTCACTTCGCGTGACAAGCCCGCCGGAACCGCACCGTCCACCGCGGGCGTTGGTGGGGCCGACTTCACGGGCACGTACAGAGCTGACTACGGACCGGGGACGGATCTCGAAGACAAACCGGTCCCGAATGCGCCTGCGACGACGAGCAGTTGGGCCGTCCGCTCGACATGCGGCGCCAGTGGTTGCGTGGCGACGGCGGCGAACGTCAGTGGCAGCGGCACGTCCCTCTTGTCGAACCTGACATTCGATCAGTTGGGCGGCAGCTGGGTCGCCGTAGGCCTCGCCTCGGCGCAATGCGGCGACACACCCGCAGAGCTCTGGGTGGTGTTCACGCTTGAGCCGCAGCCCGACGGCACACTCTCCGGGGAAACCGTACGGGCCTCCACCAACGGTGCATGCGCCGCCAAACGCACCGTGAAGTTCACCCGCACTGGCGATCCTGACCTGAACAAAGTTCCGGATCCAGCCGTCCTACCGCCCCGGTCGGTAACCACTGCCGACGGGCTTCGCGGCCGCTATCGTCAGACGACAACCTTCGCTAACGGCAACGTCGTTCGCGGAAACATCCTCACCGCCAATACGTACTGTCTTCGCATCGGCGACAAGTGCATGAGCTTGTTCCACGGACCCGATGGGGTCGTCACATTGATGTTCGCCGACGACAAGTGGACGCGCAACGAACAGGGCACCTCGCCGTGCCCAGCCGGTGGCACAGCGCAGATCACCATCACCGCGGAGTACCCGATGCCCACGCAGTTGGACGATCCAATCGCGGTGCTCACTGGTCGTGGCAGTCAGACCGTTGCGGCCGGGGGCGCGTGCGCGGGCGGCGGAGACTTCGAGGACGTGTTCGAGCGCACTGGCGGTTAGCCGCCGGCTTCGCTGCTCGCTCAAATGTCTGATTGACAGCTAACGACTTGAAAGTCCTTTGTTATCAGTCCTTTTCGTCCCTTTGCGCTAGGCGCCGAGGGCTGGTCCGATGGTGCCGAGCCGCCGACTCGAGCGCCGCCGCCCCGGCGTCGATGAAGTCCTGCATCGCCGCCCGGGGGGGGGGCCTCTCGGCCCGGCGAACCGCGCGGATCCAGGCGGACGTGTGCGTGCCATCGACACGTGACCGTGCCGGGTGTCCCCACGCCTACCGGCAGTCCATGATGAATGTCATGGACTCGACCCGCGTGGATCGGTGGTTGTGGGCGGTGCGGCTGACGAAGACCCGGCCCGACGCAGCCGCGGCGTGCCGAGGTGGGCATGTGCGGGTCAACGGCCGGCTGGCAAAGCCGTCGACGATGGTGTCTCCCGGTGATGAGATACGCGCCCGGACGCACGACACGACGCGGACCGTCGAGGTGACTCGGGTGATCCAGAAGCGGGTCGGTGCGGCCGATGCCGTCACCTGCTACCTCGACCGAACGCCCGCGCCGCCTCCCACTCCCCTCGTTCCGGTGGCGTCCCGCGATCGCGGTGCCGGGCGGCCGACCAAACGAGACCGCCGCATTCTGGACAAGTGGCGCGCAGGCCTGCGGTGACCTCCTCGCTCACCGGCGGCTTCGAACAAGCACCACAAATGCGATACGCCGCACGGTCTTGACCTGCAACGAAAGCTAAGGGGTTAGGGCGTCGGTGGCACCGGAGTGACAGGTGGTGGCGCAGCCGGGTCCAATGGCAGTTCGTACCCGGGTGGCGGTGGTCCGTTCAACGGATAGTAGCCAGGCGGCAGAGGGGGCCCGCCCTCGTAGGACCCAGTTGGCGGAGGCCCGTTGGACTCCGGGGCGTTGATCGACTGGTATCCCGGCGGCAACTGCGGTGCCGGCCCAGCCCCAGGCGGCGGGGCCGCAGCTGCGGGTGGACCGGTCAGTTCGTACGGGTTCTGAGCTTGGTGCCAAAGATCTCGAAGGCTCCCAAGCGGCCCCGATCCCGAGCCGAAGACGGGATTCGAGATCTCTGGGACCACTGGCGCGCCGATAGGTGGAGGCGCA
>DATFCF010000143.1:0-6368 GCA_035253445.1 Mycobacterium sp. | reverse complement strand
TGTCATGAGCTACAACGCCCATCTGCCGCTAGGAGTTCCCATCCGTTGCCCGGTTCACACCTTCTGATCTGCGGTTATCCGGCGCCGACCTGAGAATGCGCTGAGAATAGAGCCAGAAGTTCCTCAGCTTGGAACATCGCCGGGTGGATCGGCGGCGTCCGGCCGCGGCGCCGACGCCGCGCGCTGTTCCAGAGCGGGACGCTCGGCCGTTGGAAAAAGCGGGATCCGTCGCGATTCGTACCGCCGCGGTTCCTCGGCGCGCCGCGGCGGTCGATCGTTGGCGATCAGTACCGCGATCCACGGCAGCGGAATTGACGCCACCAAGATTGCGAGCGAGATCAACCCGTTGTGCCAGATTCCGTAGGCGATCGCGGCGAAAACGAGTGCCGGTATCCGGAACGACATGATCGTCAGGTACTTCCGCACGCGCTCGCGATGCTGCACCTCATAGGAGGGTGCCGCGCGGGTGATCAGGACAGGCCTGCCGTCGTCGTCGAAACTCAGCTCTTGGCCGTGTTTCATACGTCCACTGTTCCACACCCGTCGTCTCCTGTACGGACCGGATTCGCGACGGGCAAAATGGACCTATGCGAACCCAAACGATCGAGCGCACCGACACCGACGAACGTGTCGACGACGGGACTGACAGCGACACCCCGAAGTACTTTCACTACGTCAAGAAGGACAAGATCGCCGAAAGCGCCGTGATGGGTACGCACGTCGTCGCGCTGTGTGGCGAGGTGTTCCCGGTAACCAAGGCGGCCAAGCCCGGCTCGCCGGTCTGCCCGGACTGCAAGCGGATCTACGAGAAGCTCAAGACGTAGCGCCGTCCGTCTCGGCGACGGTGGCCGCCGGCTGAGCGGGCGTCTCGCCGTTGAGGGAGTCTGCCTTCTCCTCCAGCCACCACCTCAAGCGGCGCGCATGCGTGTCGGGCGCCGGCCACTCCTCCTGGATGGCGGCGTTCAATTCGGCACCCAGCATGATCGCGAATCCCAGAAAGAACGCGAACAACAGAAACGCGATCGGGGTGGCCAGCGCGCCGTAGGTATAGCCGGTCGCGGTGATCCACGTCAGATAGACCCGCAGCCCGAGTGTGGTGAGCAGAAAGACGACGGCCGCCAGCACCGAGCCGACAATCAGCCGATGTGACGGCAGTGGCTTGGGCAGCGAGACCCGGTAAAGCACGTTCACGGCGACCACCAGGCCGAGGAACAACGCCGGGTAGTAACCGAACCGCAGCGCGTTATCCCAGCTGTCAGGGAGGAACTCGGCGACCTTGAGCGGACCCAACGCGATGAACGGCGCCGAGGCGATCGCGAACACCAGCATGACCACGTACAGGCCCAGCGCGTAGAAGCGCTGACGCACCGGATGACGTAACGGTGTCTGGTCGTGGGCTTCGGTGATCGAGTCGACGAACGCCGAGATGGCCGAGGAGCCCGCCCACAGCGAGATCACAAACCCCACCGACACGACCTCACCGCGGGCACCCTTGACGATGTCTCGGATCGTCGGCGCGATGATCTCGTTGACGACGTTGGGAGAGAAGAAGCTGTTCGCCGTGTTGATGATCTGGGTCTCGATTGTCGGCAGCGTCTCCGGACCGAACAGCGGCGCCACGTAGGCGAGACTGCCCAGCATCCCGAGCAGCAGCGGCGGCAGCGACAGCGCACACCAGAACGCAGCCTGTGCCGACTCGGAGAAGATCGAGTCGTCCCAGCTTTTCGACAGCGCGCGACGCACGAGGTGCAAAATGTGGTGGCGCGATGGCCTAACCGGTGCCGGCTGGTCCTTCATGACCAGTCCAGCATTACCGACAAACGGCAGTACTGCCCAGAATCGCGGCGTACCAGGCGGTGCTAGGCGTCAACCGGACTGACTTCGATCACCGCGGCGAGCGCGATCAGCTTGGCTTCGTGCTCGTTCGCGTGGTGCTGGCAGAACAGCAGTTCGGCGCCAGAGGGCAGCTTCGCGCGTACCCGGGCAGCGGCGCCACAGCGATCGCAGCGGTCAGCCCTGGTGAGTTCGGGACTGGTCAACGTTGCGTTCATTGGCTCCTCCGTTACCTCCGGCGTTGTCCTACTGTCTCAGACGCTTGGGGTTCCGGCCTTGTTCCCCGGGGGTTTACCGGTGTGTCGTGTCTCACGATTGCGCCGGGTTGCCGGCACGGCAGGCTGACGGTATGACTCCGTCACCAAGCGCCCTGGTGCACATCTGTAGCGCCGACGAGTGGCGACTGGCCCAGATCCGCGGCGACCATCGACCCGATTCCCTGGACACAAATGGCTTCGTGCATCTCTCGACGCCGGAGCAGGTACATCTGCCCGCCAACCGGCTCTATGCCGGCCGCGCCGATCTGGTGCTGCTGCACATCGATCCTGCATGCCTGACCGCCGAAGTCCTCTGGGAGCCCGGGGTCGCCACCGATCCCGATTCGATGGTGTTCCCACATCTGTACGGACCATTGCCGGTCGCGGCTGTGATAAGTGTCTCGCCGTACCGGCCGGATGCCAACGGCCGTTTCGCGCCGCTACAAAAGGGGAGCGGCGGCTAAGCCTCGTGGTAGGCGTCCGCCTCGATCTCGATCAGGAGCTCGGGTGAGATAAGCGCTGACACTTCCACCATGGTCGTGACCGGAGCGATGTCGCCGAACACCTCGGCGTGCACCGCGCCGACATCTCGCCACCGCGAGATGTCGGTGACGTACATCCGGGTACGCACCACGTCTGACATCGAAGCGCCGACCTTGTTCAGCGCAATTTCGATGCGCCGCAGCGCTTCCCGTGTCTGCGCGACGATGCCGTCGCCCGATCCGGTGGTTCCGGCGACCACGATTTGTGCGCCCGTTCGCACTGCTCTCGAATAGCCGACTGCCGACTCATAAGCCGAGCCGGTTGACACTCTGCGGCGCTGGGTCGTCACTACAAGATAGGGCCTGACTGTTACGCGGCGAGCATCGGACTCCCTACACCGACCCATCGTGGGCATTCTGGTTGGCTTCGCGCCGTGGATCGGTTATTGGGTGCTCGTCGGCAACGTTCCCTTCACCCTTGCCGCGGTGACTGCGCTGGTGCTCACCGCCGCGGCGTTGCTGATCGGGCGGGTCACGGGTAAGCCGCTGTGAGTCATCGAAATCAGGTCTGCGACAACGTTTTTGGCGCTGACAGTTATGTCGTTTACGCTGAGTGCTTCGTTCGCGGAGCGCTGGACGCTGCCGCTGAGCAACGCGGGGATTTTCTTGGCGGCACTTGCCGGTGCGCTGATCGCCAAGCCGTTCGTGCGTGAATTCGCCGAATCGGAGCAGTCCGCCGAGGTGATCAAGAGTGGGCCGTTCGGCCCGACCGCCGCGCTGGTGACGTGGGTCTGGGTAGCCACGTTCGCCGCCATGACGGTTTCGTCGTCGATCTCGCCGATTGTGGCCGCGGACGCCACGATCCTGGACACGGGCAGTCCGCTGTCCTTCGTCTGCTCGTGGGTCATTCCGTTCGCCCTGCTGGGCGGCGCGGCGATCGCGTCGCGCATCCCGCTGGACAGATGGTCGCCGACGCCACCAGTCCGCACACGGCATTCCTGGCCTTCCGTGAACTCGAGATCGATCAGCTGTACTACCTCGTAGAAAGCCGAACGCGAAGTCGGCGCCGGAATGGAACCGTACGACGTCAAGATCGGCAGTCAGGGCGTTCCCTTGACGGGCGACGAATCTCGAGAGTCGCGGCCCGCGACGTACAAGGTGCGCGAGCGACGGCATTAACTCAGGCGGGTGTCGCCTCGATGATCGACACGCCGGTCGCGGTCTCGACGACACGGTTCAACTGGAAGCCCGCGCGTCGCAGAAGGCTTGTCCACTCGGCGCGGGTGCGCTCCTTACCGCCAACCGCGACGAGCATCTCGATGTCGATCAGCATACCGATGTCCGACGAAGACCGTTCCGGCAGAACACTTTCCAGCAGCAGTAGCTTGCCGTCGGACGCGATCGCGGTGCGCACGTTGCCCAGGATCTTCACGGCGGCGTCGTCGTTCCAGTCGTGAAGGATCGCCTTCATGATGTACGCATCACCGCCGTCGGGCACCGATTCGAAGAACGACCCACCGACCACCTGGCAGCGATCCGCCACGCCGGCCTTCGTCAGCTCCGGCCCGGCACTGTCGACCACGGCAGGCATGTCGAAGAGCACGCCGCTGGCGTTCGGCGCCTTGCCCAAGATCATGGACAGCAGCCGGCCGTGCCCGCCACCGACGTCGATGATCGTGCGGTAACCGCTGAAGTCGTAACTCGCGAGCACCGCATGGGTCGCGAACTCACTGCCGGCCGTCATCGCGTTGTTGAAGGATTCGGCCAAGTCTGGATTGGAGTCGAGGTACTCGAAGAACGGCTTGCCGCGCAGCTTGACCACCGAGGGCTCGCCCGTCTGCACCGAATACAGCAGGTTGCCCCAGTCCTCCCAGCGCAGCGGGTGACCGATGAACAATGCCAAGTCGCGAAGCGAGCCCGGAGTGCCGGTGCGCAACCCCTTACCGATCGAGGTCAGTGTGAACTTGCCGTCGCGGCGATGGCGGAGCACACCCTTGGACGCCAAGGCGCGCATCAGCCGGTACACCGCATCCGGATGGGCGCCGACGCGATGGGCGACCTCGTTGGCGGGCAGCGGACCGTCGGCCAGCGCGTCGGGGATGCCCAGCTTGACTGCCACGTACACCATTTGTGTCATCCAGCCGGCGGTCAGCAGCTCCAGCAGGTTGATGGCGCCCGGCGCGAGTGAGCGGTGCAGCCGCTGCAGGCCGGCGCGTGCCGTATCGATCGCGCGCACCAACGCCAGTGGCGGAATCCGTGGTGGTTTCTCGGCCATTCCCGGTCAGTCGAGGTAGTCGCGCAGAACCTGAGAACGGCTGGGGTGGCGCAACTTTGACATCGTCTTGGACTCGATCTGCCGGATGCGCTCGCGGGTCACGCCGTACACCTGGCCGATCTCGTCGAGAGTACGGGGCTGGCCGTCGGTCAGTCCGAAGCGCAGCCGCACCACACCGGCCTCGCGTTCGGACAGCGTCTCCAGCACCGACTGCAACTGGTCCTGCAGCAGCGTGAAGCTGACGGCGTCAACGGCCACCACTGCTTCGCTGTCCTCGATGAAATCGCCGAGCTGCGAATCGCCCTCGTCGCCGATGGTTTGATCCAGCGAAATCGGCTCACGCGCGTACTGCTGGATCTCCAGCACCTTCTCCGGCGTGATGTCCATTTCCTTGGCCAGCTCTTCCGGCGTGGGCTCGCGGCCCAAATCCTGAAGCAGCTCACGCTGGATGCGGCCGAGCTTGTTGATCACCTCGACCATGTGCACCGGGATACGGATGGTGCGGGCCTGGTCGGCCATCGCGCGGGTGATCGCCTGCCGGATCCACCACGTCGCGTAGGTGGAGAACTTGTAACCCTTGGTGTAGTCGAACTTTTCGACCGCGCGGATCAGACCCAGGTTGCCTTCCTGGATGAGGTCGAGGAACGCCATGCCGCGGCCGGTGTAGCGCTTGGCCAGTGACACCACCAGGCGGAGGTTGGCCTCCAGCAGGTGGTTCTTGGCGCGATCGCCGTCGCGGCAGATCCACGACATGTCGCGGCGTTGCGCGGCGGGCAGCTTCTCGCCCTTCTCCGCGATCTCGGTCATCAGCTGTGTCGCATACAGCCCCGCCTCGATGCGCTTGGCGAGCTCGACCTCTTCCTCGGCGTTGAGCAGCGCGACCTTGCCGATCTGCTTGAGGTAGGCGCGGACCGAGTCGGCCGAGGCCGTCAGCTCCGCGTCTTTACGTGCCTGCCGCAGTGCCTCGGACTCTTCCTCGTCCCAGACGAAGTCGCCGGAGGCCTTGTCCTTCTCCGACGGCTCAGCGATCTCGTCGTCATCGGCGGCGGGTGCCGGCTCGACGACAGCGGCAGCGGGCTCGGCAGCGGCGGGTTCGTCATCGCCGACTTCGAGGTCTTCGAGGTCGATGTCGGCCTCTTCGACCTCGAGCTCCTCGCCGGGCTCGGCCTCGAGGTCGTCGGTGGTCTCGAGCTCGTCGCCGGTGACGGCGTCGGCCGTGCTGTCGGGTTCGGCCCCGGTGGCTTTCTTCGCGCGGCCGCGGGTGGCAGGCGTGCCGTCGGCCTTCGGGGCCGGTGACTTCGCCGCTGCCTTGGCGGGCTTAGCTCCAGTGGCCTTCGCCGCGGCCGTCTTCGTCGCCCGCTTGGGGGCCGTCGATCCGTTGGCGGTTTTCGCCGCCGGGGAAGCCTTCTTGGCGGGGGTCTTGGTAGCGGTGCGCTTCACCGGCTCATCGGTCGCCGGGCGTGCCTTTGTCGCTGCCACGTACACCCTTTCGTCGTGCAATTTTTCGTGGCTGGGCCCACC
>DATFCF010000142.1:0-2605 GCA_035253445.1 Mycobacterium sp. | reverse complement strand
ATCGCTACGGGATCCGCTGCGACAAGGTGCGCATCACCAGTCGAGATACCGCCGGATCCCGCACGACGTGGATCGGCTTGACGCTCGGTGCAGCGGACAACCTCGCGGCTCTTCGCGCGCGCTCGCCGCGGATTCCGTTGCGCGACACCGCCGAGATCGCCGCTCGCCGCCTCGCCGATCATCTGCGCGAAACCGGTTGGACTGCATCGATTGTCGATACCGCTGTGCCGCCGACGGAATCGTCAGCCAAGGAGACCTGGCGCGGTCTGCGCGACGAGTCGGGGTACGTCGCCGCCTACCGGGTGAGGGTCGACGCCCGGATCGCCGATACGCTGTCCGAGCTGTGGGCGCATTCATCGCCGGAAACGTGGACCGCGCTGGAGATCAACGGAACCGCAACCGATCCCGGCCTCACGGTTGTCTGCGCGATCCGCACTGACGACAAGCCCGGTGCCGGCGCCCCGATCCCGGGTCTGACCCTGCTCCGGGGTCGCCAGCGTCCGGCACTCAACGCGCTCAATCCGCTGTCGGATAGCCGGCTCGACGCTGACCCCGTACGCCTTCCCGACGACCTGCTGGACCAACTGCAGTGGCCTGCCGGCCGGGCAGCGGTAGCGCCCGTCTAGGCGAACATGAAATCGCGCATGAAGCGGGTCATCCGGCGCAGGTAGTCCGGCTGGCTGACGTGCAGGATGTGATTGCCGGGGAACCAATGGAACGCACAGCGGTCCCAGTGCTCCCACAGCAGTTCGGCCTGCTCGGGCGGCGCCAGCCGATCTCCGAGGCCGGTGATGATGAGCCGGCGATCCTTGGGTACCAGCGGCGGATAGTTCAGCGGTGAAGGATACATCGTTGCGGCGCGGGTGAGTTCGCCATCCGTTCCGGCGATGCGACTGCGCAATCGAACCACTTGGTTTGCGGGGAACCATTCGTCGACGGTTCTGTCCGGTGTCACGACCGGGACGTTCGGAATAACGGCCTGGATTCGGTCGTCGACACTGGCGATCAGGGCCGCGGTGTAGCCGCCCAGCGACATGCCCGTCAATGCAATCCGATCCACACCGGTGAACTCCAGATAGTCCATCAGCGAACGGAAGTCGTGCACAGCCTGTGCCATCGCTTCGGCAAATCCGGCGAAGCCGTTCGCGAAGTACCCGTAACCGCTGAAGGGTGAGCCCTTTTCAGCGCGGCGGCCGTGGAACGGCAGCGTGTACAGCAGCACGTCGTAGCCGGAGCGGAAGAACCACGGAAGCGAGAAGAAGAGCCCATTGAACAGATAGGGCGATCCCATGAAACCGTGAATCACGCACAACGTGGGATGTGGCCCGTCGTCGTGAACCCAATGCTGAGCGCGCACCACGTTGTTGCGCAGGTACCCGCGGCACTGGTCGCGCAGCGCCGGATTGATCGCCTCGAAGCTGCTGTTGAATCCGATGTTGTGGACGTGGCCTTTGGCGATCCATTCGGCGACCGGGTTGGCGGGGCGCGACGAGACACGCGGCACGTCCGTCGGTGCGGGGAATGACAGTGCCGGATCCTGCGCCTTGGCCAATTCGGCATAGAAGCGCAAGCGATCGCTTTCGGTGCGGGATTCCGCTCGGTGAAGCGCCGCGCTGATGACCGTCGGCACCATCGTGGCACTCAGCAGCGAAGCGATCGACGTGCGCAGCGCGATATCGGCGACCGCCGATGAGTCGACAATCAACCGCTGACGCAGCGTGAGGTCGACGCGGCGGGGAAGCCCGCGGGCACCGGCGTCGGCACCGGGCACATCGGGTACCGGGACGGGCGGATCAACCGGGGCGGCGTCCGAACTGTCCACGTCCGCATGGTAACCCGCTTGAGTCACCTCAAGCGGTAAACCGTCGATCCGCCGATCGTGGTGGCTGGGTAGTGCGCAGCCACCCAGTCGGCGATCTCGCGGGTGTGCGATGCGCTGTGATTGAGCCCGCGGATGACCTCGCCATGAGGCGCTTCGGAGTTGGGACCGTGGCCCGCTTCGACGTAGTACGAGACCTTGCCCGTGTGTACGTCGTCGATGAACTGCTGCAGCGTGGGTATCGGGTCACCGCTCCATCCGCCGATCGCCATCACCGATGTGCCGGAGGCGATTTCCAGCGTAGCCGCTGACTGCGAGCCGTTGGTCGCCGCCGACCATGACGTGTGCGTGGCGGCGAGCAGGCCGGCGAGCTCAGAACTGGTCGTCTCGTCGTCCATCCAGCTGCCTGTCGCTTTCTGCTGGCGTGTCGCGGTCGGGATCGAGCCATGGTGCGGAGTCATGGCCGTCGCGATGGAAAACGTTGTGGTGCCTGCCAGTCCGGCCAGCGTCCCGATTGCCACCGCGATGCCCGTCCGAGGCCGGGACAGCAGCACCCCTACGGCGCCGATCATCGCGACCGCGGCGACCAATAGCGTCCACGTGAGGGTGAAGTTGTTGCGGTGCAACAAGACCGCCGATGGCGCGGCGGCCAACGCGATCATCGCACCGAGTGCGAGTCGTCCGTCCCAACCGTCCCGGCGCACCCAAGCCCACACTCCACCGGTGCCGACGAGCGCGGCGATCGCCGGAGCCAGGGCGACGGTGTAATAAGGGTGAACGACACCA
>DATFCF010000141.1:0-7070 GCA_035253445.1 Mycobacterium sp. | reverse complement strand
CATTGAAAACCTTTGAGAGATAACCTCTTCCGCCGTCGGGCAACAATACGACCACTACCGAGTCGGGTCCGGCGCGTTCGGCGACCTTGATCGCGGCGACGACGGCCATCCCGCACGACCCTCCGACCAGCAGCGCCTCCTCGCGGGCGAGGCGCCGGGTCATCTCGAACGAGTCGGCATCAGACACCGCGATGATCTCGTCGGGCACTGTCGGGTCGTACGCCGACGGCCAGAAGTCCTCCCCCACGCCCTCGACCAAGTACGGCCTGCCTGTGCCGCCGGAGTACACCGATCCCTCGGGGTCGACGCCGACGATGCGCACCTTCCCGCCGGATACCTCTTTGAGGTACCGACCCGCGCCGCTGATCGTCCCGCCCGTGCCAACGCCTGCGACGAAATGGGTCACCTTGCCCTCAGTGTCGGCCCACACCTCGGGACCGGTGGTCTCGTAGTGGCTGGCGGGCCCCATCGGGTTGGAGTACTGGTCGGGTTTCCATGCGCCGTCGATCTCTTCGACCAGGCGATTGGAGACGCTGTAATAGCTGTCCGGATTGTCGGGCGCGACGGCCGTCGGGCACACCACCACGTCGGCGCCGTACGCGCGCAACACATTCTGCTTGTCCTCGCTGACCTTGTCGGGACACACGAAGATGCACTTGTAGCCGCGCTGCTGGGCCACCAGGGCCAGCCCGACCCCGGTGTTTCCGGAAGTGGGCTCGACGATGGTGCCGCCAGGCCGCAGTTCACCGCTGGCCTCCGCGGCGTCGATCATCTTGATCGCGATGCGGTCCTTGGCACTGCCACCGGGGTTGAGGTACTCGAGCTTGGCCGCAACAATGCCGGCGCCGTCCGGAACAACCGAGTTCAGCTGTACCAGAGGTGTACTGCCGATGAGCTCACTGACGTGCCGGGCAATCCGCATACGTCCATCGTCTCAGGCCTATGCGCGGGCTACCACGTGGCCTCTCGGATGTAGTCGCCAATCTGCCGCAATGACCGGTTCGCCTCGGACACCGCGGGCGCGGCCAGCTGGAACACGTGCATCTGACCAGGCCAGACCCGGACCTCGACGGGCACACCGGCGGCCGCCAGCAGATGCGCGGCCTTGCGGGCGTCGCTGACGAGGACCTCGGAGCCGGACGCGTGGATCAGGGTGCGTGGCAGGCCGGGTTCGATGTGGTCGAGCGGTTCGTAGATCTCTTCCGGCTTCCCGTCGACGACGTGCCGTTCGGCCGCCTCCTTGACCAGTTCGACCAATGCAGGGAACGCCCGCGATGGGAACATCGCGTCGCGACGGATGTTCGGGTGGTTCGCGCGGGTTTCGTTGTCGATCTCGAACAGCGGCGACAGCGTGACCATCGCGGCGGGCGCCTCTTCGCCTTCTCGCTGAAGGCGTTCGGCCAGTGCCAACGCCAGGTAGCCGCCAGCGGAGTCGCCGGCCAGCACGATCTGGTCGGGGTCATAGCCCTTCAGCCGCAGCCACTGGTAGGCGTCATAGCAGTCGTCGAGCGCCATACCCACGGAGTGCTTGGGAATCATCCGGTAGTTGACGACCAGCACCGGGCTATCGGCGTGCCGCGACAGCGCGGTCACCAATCGGCCGTGCGAATTCGACCCGCACGTCAAGAACGCCCCGCCGTGCATGTAGACGATGACGCTGCGCTTGCCGTCGGCGGGCAACACGCCAGGGGCGCGGACCAGCTGTGCCGTGCAGTTCGGCAAAGAAATGGTGGCGCGAACAGTGCCCGGCGCCGGTCGCGCGACCCGTGCGACAAAGTCGACAACGCCCCATGGCCACGGCAGCCGAGGAGCGTAGCTGCCGATAGCTAGAGTCGGCCGAATTGTTAGCAGAGCTGCCAGCGCAGTGAGCCGGCCCGCGATGCTCGGACCATCCTCGACGACCTCGACGGGCGCCCCGTCGCTTACCGGAAACTTGCGCGGTTTGCGCGCTTTAACTGCGCTGATACCAGGGCGAGGCGACCTGGATACCTTGCTCGGTGCGGTCATCACAACCACTTCCTACGCCGTCGTAGTGCCGGGTGCGCCATGTTTACTGGACAAGGCCAACCAACTTAGCTTGACACCCTACAAGCAATCCAACAATCAACGAGTCGAAATCGATACCGGACTTGATACCGCAATGTGATCGCTGATCGTGCTTGCCACGCGGGATAAGACCGCAATTTCCACTTAAACTGCCTATGTGGGCATTCGCGTACGGCGGCGGTCGACTATCGCCTTGGCGGCGGCGGCCGGACTCGCATCAACGGGCTCGGTCTATGTCGGAGCTCGTAATCTGCTGAGCGGTCAGGCTGACCAGGCCCGACGTGTCATCCCCAAGTCGTGGGACATCCCGCCCCGCGCCGACGGTGTGTACCCGCCCGGCGGCGGCCCGGTCGAGCGGTGGCATCGCGGGGTGCCGTTCGACCTGCACCTGATGATCTTCGGCGACTCCACTGCCGCGGGCTATGGCTGCCAGAGCGCCGACGAACTGCCCGGCGTACTGATCGCGCGAGGGCTGGCCGAAGCGTCAGGCAAGCGCATCCGGCTGAGCACCAAGTCCATTGTCGGCGCGACGTCCAAGGGGTTGTCCGGCCAGATCGACGCGATGTTCGTGGCCGGGCCGCCGCCGGATGCGGCGGTGATCATGATCGGCGCCAATGACATCACCAAGCCGAACGGTATCGGCCCATCCGCACGTCGACTGGGCAGAGCAGTTCGGCGCCTGCGGGCCAGCGGCGCCGTCGTCGTGGTCGGCACCTGCCCGGACTTCGGCGTCATCACCGCGATCCCGCAGCCGTTGCGTTGGGTGGCACGCAGCCGCGGGCTGCGCTTGGCCCGGGCCCAGGCATCGGCCGTGAGGGCGGCGGGCGGCGCGCCTGTTCCGTTCTCCGACCTGCTGGCACCGCATTTCCGAAAGGCGCCCGAGCAACTGTTCAGCCACGACATGTTCCACCCGTCGGCGGCCGGATACGCGCTGGCTGCCAAGCAGTTGTTACCGGCGCTGTGTAATGCCTTGGGAGACTTCATCGGTGATGCGCCGGCCGAAGAGGCGTTGGAGACGCGGTCCGGCGACGGCGCCTCCTTGCTGGCCCGGGTGGGTGGGCTGAGCCGGTTGTGGCGGCGCTCGACAGGGGTCCCCGCACCCATCGTGGTGCCCGCGGGTTAGGTTTTCCTCTAGCAATCTGATTGAGGAGCCGTCATGCCTGAAGCCGTCATAGTTTCGACCGCGCGGTCGCCGATCGGCCGCGCCGCCAAGGGTTCGCTGGTCGATATGCGGCCCGACGACCTAGCCGCCCAGATGGTGCGTGCCGCACTGGACAAGGTGCCCGCACTGGATCCGCGCGATATCGACGACCTGATGATGGGCTGCGGGCAGCCCGGCGGCGAAGCCGGTTTCAACATCGGCCGCGCGGTGGCCGTCGAGCTGGGCTACGACTTCTTGCCAGGCACGACTGTCAACCGGTACTGCTCGTCGTCGCTGCAGACCACACGGATGGCGTTCCACGCGATCAAGGCCGGCGAAGGCAACGCGTTCATTTCCGCTGGGGTGGAGACGGTTTCGCGGTTTCCCAAGGGCACCTCGGACGGCTGGCCCGACTCGCACAACCCGCTGTTCGCCGACGCCGAACAGCGCACCGCGCAGTCCGCGGCGGGCGCCGAGGAGTGGCACGATCCGCGTCAGGACGATGTGCTGCCCGACGTCTACATCGCGATGGGCCAGACCGCCGAGAACGTCGCGCTGCTGACCGGCATCAGCCGCGAGGACCAGGACCACTGGGGTGTGCGCAGCCAGAACCGCGCCGAGGAGGCCATCAACAGCGGCTTCTTCGACCGCGAGATCGTGCCGGTGAAGCTGCCCGACGGCTCGATGGTGAGCAAGGACGACGGCCCACGCGCCGGTACGACTTACGAGAAGATCAGCCAGCTCAAGCCGGTGTTCCGGCCCGACGGCACCGTGACCGCTGGCAATGCCTGCCCGTTGAATGACGGCGCCGCCGCGGTGGTGATCATGTCCGACACCAAGGCCCGCGAACTCGGGTTGACGCCGTTGGCACGCATCGTCGCGACGGGGGTGTCCGGGCTGTCGCCGGAGATCATGGGCCTTGGTCCGATCGAGGCGGTGCGCAAGGCGCTGGGCCACGCCGGTATGAGTGTCAACGATATCGACCTGTTCGAGATCAACGAGGCGTTCGCGGTCCAGGTGCTGGGCTCGGCCCGCGAGCTGGGCATCGACGAGGACAAGCTGAACGTGTCGGGCGGGGCGATCGCGCTCGGTCATCCGTTCGGCATGACGGGCGCGCGGATCACCGCCACGCTGCTGAACAATCTGTCGACCCACGACAAGACGTTCGGCGTGGAAACCATGTGCGTCGGCGGCGGTCAGGGCATGGCGATGATCGTGGAGCGGCTCTCCTAGCTTGTCGAGGTTCCGCCGAGCCTGCTGACAGATCGCGATTTCACGCTAATTCGCGATCTGCCCGCAGTTTCGAGGTCCATGCTCGCTCCACACGGCGCAAGACGTCGGCCTGACGGTTCTCCTTGACGACCCTGATCCTCGTCCAGCCGACTTCGTCGAGATCTTCTGATCGCTGGATGTCGTATGCGATCCGCTTAGGGTCATCCCAATGCTGTCCGCCGTCGTATTCGACGGCCAGCATCAGATCCGGCCAGCCCATGTCGAGGTAGTACTGGCGACGGCCGTCGGCGCTCAGTACAGGGATTTGGGTCTGGGGCCGCGGATAGTCCGCGCGAATCAGCAAGAGCCGCAACCACGTTTCCCTTGGCGAAGCGGCACCGGGGTCGTACAGATCCAGCGCGGCGGCGAGCTGCCGCAAGCCGCGGGCGCCGCGATGCCTCCGCGCGACCGTATACGCGCCTTCGGCCGTGAGCCCGGTGGCATTGCCGAGTGCGTCAAGGCGGGCGACGGCCTCGTCAAGTCGCCCGCGACGGCCGATGTCGAACGCCGTGCGCGCCGGTGTCGTCATCGGCAAGCCGTTGACGAGGCTGAACTCATCCGTTCGAAGCCTCATGTCGAACGTTCGCAGTCCGCGGGGACGTCGCGCATTCGACCACACCAGTTCGATGGGCAAGTGATCGTCGACCCATTCTGCGCCGTGTAGAGCCGAGGCGGTTAGTCCTGCGATCACGCCTTCTCGATGCGACCACAGCCAGGCCGCATAGGCGCGCTGCGGCAGCGTCGGGGTAACTCCCCTCGGCACGTAGACGTCTGGAAACACCGTGCGAAACTTGGCTCGAAGTTCATGCTTTCGAATCAGGCCGCTGGCCAGAGCTTCACTGCCGACGAACGGCTTGTCGAGCATCGCCATGACCCAACTCTGGCGGGTAAGGGACGTTGAAACTGCTCACAGATCGCGATCTGTGGACAAATGGCGATCTGTGAGCAACTTCGGCGCAAACGCAGACTCAACCCACGAAAAAAGCCCGGCACCGTGGTGCCGGGCTTTTTCGCGATGGCTGCTAGTCGCTGTTGAAGTAGCTCAGCAGCCGCAGGATCTCCAGGTACAGCCACACCAGCGTCACGGTGAGGCCAAGGGCAATGCCCCACGCGGCCTTCTCCGGCGCGCCTGCGCGGATCGCCTGGTCCGCTGAATCGAAGTCGGCGAGGAAGAAGAACGCCGCCAGCCCGATCATCAGCAGCGAGAAGAGAATCGCCAGTGGGCCACCGTCGCGCAGCGGTCCCGCTCCGTCGGTGAACAGGCCGATCACCAGGTTGACGAGCATCAGCACCACGGCACCGAAACCGGCGGCGACGAGGAAGCGGGTGAACTTCGGCGTCACACGAATGGCGCCCGTCTTGTACACGACGAGCATGCCGAAGAACACGCCCAAGGTGCCCACGACGGCCTGGCTGATGAGCGCGCCGGCGCTGATGCCGGAGACCATGAAGTTGGCGACGACGAACGAGAACGCGCCAACCACCAAACCTTCACAGGCGGCGTAGCTCAGCACGATGGCCGGATTGTCCTGCTTGCGGCCGAAGATGGCGACGAGCAACAGCGCGATGCCACCGAGCGAGCCGACGAGCAAGAACGGCATCGCCAGCGAGACGTTCTGCCCGATCAAGAAGTACGACACGACCGCGACGGCGGTCAGCAAGGCCAGCGTGATGCCGGTCTTGGTGACGACGTCATCGATGGTCAGCGGCCGCGACACTCCGGTCTGCTGCTGATCGGGATATTGGGTCACATAAGGGTCGGCATTAACTGCTTGCGCACCGTAGCCGGCGGCTCCGGTACCGAATTGCGCATATCCGCCCTGCTGCTTAGGCAGCGAACGAAATACCGGGTTGCTGGTCTCCCGCACCGTCGGTTCCTCTCCTGATGCTTTAGTTCGACTTGTTGACGAACAGACACTCAACGATCGACGACCCGGCGACGTTCCCGTCTTCCCGGCTCATTCACAGAAAACCTTACCCGGGGCTGCCTCACCACGGGCCACGATCTAGATTGCATAACCGTGGGCGAAAACGAGGATGTCCTAGTAACTGTCGACCGCGGTATCGGCCTGGCTACGCTCAATCGGCCCAAGGCCATCAATTCGCTGACCCATCCGATGGTCGACGCGCTATCGCGGGTGCTTACCCAGTGGGAGACCGACGACGAGGTCGGCGCGGTCGTGGTGTCCGGCGCCGGCGAGCGGGGACTCTGCGCAGGCGGGGACATCGTCGCGATCTATCACAGCGCCCGGGCCGACGGTGTCGAGGCGCGCCAATTCTGGTACGACGAATACCTCCTCAACGGGCACATCGGCCGCTACTCCAAGCCGTACATCGCGCTGATGGACGGCATCGTGATGGGCGGCGGCGTCGGGGTCGGCGCGCATGGAAGCGTCCGAGTCGTCACCGACACCACCAAAATGGCCATGCCCGAGGTCGGTATCGGCTTCATCCCCGACGTCGGCGGCACCTTCATCCTGTCGCGGGCGCCCGGGCTGCTTGGCCTGCATGCCGCGCTGACGGGCGCACCCTTCACCGGGGCCGATGCGATCGCGCTGGGATTCGCGGACCACTTCGTGCCGCACGACCGACTCGAAGCCTTCACCAAGGC
>DATFCF010000140.1:0-3761 GCA_035253445.1 Mycobacterium sp. | reverse complement strand
ACCTTGGTGACCAGCGGGCAGGTGGCGTCGATGACTTTCAGCTCACGCGCCGCGGCGGTCTCATGCACAGTCGGCGCGACGCCGTGCGCGGAGAACACCACGATCGCGCCCTCGGGCACCTCGTCGGTCTCGTCGACGAACACCGCGCCTGCCTTGGCCAACGTGTCGACCACGTGGCGGTTGTGCACGATCTCATGGCGCACGTAGACCGGGGCGCCATGCTTTTCCAGCGCGCGCTCCACGGTCTCGACGGCGCGATCAACGCCTGCGCAGTACCCACGCGGCTCGGCCAGCAGCACCCGCTTACCGGTGACACCGCCGGTCGCCGAGCTCGAGGCACCCGGAATCCCCATGTTTATCGTCGGCGGCATGGTTTCCAGGGTACTGACCCGCGTCCCCGGGAGGCCAACCGTAGTGTGGAGGCCATGGCAACTGCACCGTACGGGGTCCGTCTGCTGGTAGGTGCGGCGGTAACCGCCATCGAGGAAACCCGCAAGCTTCCGCAGACCATCCTGATGTACCCGATGACCATCGCGAGTCAGGTTGCGCACCTCGTCATGAAGGTGCAGCAGGACGTGGCGGACCTGGTCATCAAGGGCGACGAGACCCTCGACACGCTGTTCCCGCCGAAGGATGAGCAACCCGAGTGGGCCACGTTCGACGAGGACATCGACGACGAACAGGCCCGGCCGGGAGCCGACGGCGAACGTCGCACCGAGGGTCGCTTCGCGCTGTTCACCGGTGGCGAGCCGGACACGGCGAACGGCGATCCGGCGGCACGGGAGGCCAAGCTCGCAACGGCCGACCCGCCCGACATCGTCGTGGAGCTGGATTACGAATCGCTCACCCTGGCCCAGCTTCGGGCCCGGCTGTCGTCGCTGCGGGTCTCCGACCTGGAGGCGCTGCTGGCCTACGAAGGCGACACCAAATCACGCGCGCCGTTCCAGACCCTGCTGGCCAACAGGATCACCCGCGCGACCGCCAAGTGACCTCGTCTGCTCCGCCGAACTCCGCCGAGAATCCCTGGCCCGTCCGCGCCGTGGCCATCAGGGTGGCCGGCTGGATCGACAAACTCGGCACCGTCTGGGTCGAGGGTCAGCTGACCGAACTGAAGGTGCGGCCCGATTCCAAGACGGTCTTCATGGTGCTGCGCGACCCGGCCGCCGACATGTCGCTGTCGCTCACCTGCCCGCGCGACCTGGTGCACAACGCGCCGGTCAAGCTTTCTGAGGGCGTGCAGGTGGTGGTGTGCGGCAAGCCGACGTTCTACACCGGCCGTGGCTCGTTTTCCTTGCGGGTCAGCGAGATTCGCGCCGTCGGCATCGGCGAGCTGCTGGCCCGTATCGAGCGGCTGCGCCAACTGCTGCACGCCGAGGGGCTGTTCGACCCGCGGCTCAAGCGGCCGATTCCGTTCCTGCCCGACACCATCGGCCTGATCACCGGGCGGGCCAGCGCCGCCGAGCGTGACGTGATGACGGTGGCCACCGGACGCTGGCCCGCGGTGCGGTTCGAGGTGCGCAACACCGTCGTGCAGGGCCCGAACGCCGTCGCGCAGATCGTGGAGGCGCTGCGCGAACTGGACCGCGACGCCGATGTTGATGTGATCGTCATCGCCCGCGGTGGCGGCAGTGTCGAGGACCTGCTGCCGTTCTCCGACGAGACGCTGTGCCGCGCGATCGCCGCGTGCACCACCCCGGTGGTCAGCGCCGTCGGCCACGAACCCGACAACCCGCTGTGCGACCTCGTCGCCGACCTGCGCGCGGCCACCCCCACCGACGCCGCCAAGCGCATCGTCCCCGACACCGCGGCCGAGCAGGCGCTCGTATCGGATCTGCGCCGCCGCAGCGCGCGCGCCCTTCGCAACTGGGTGCATCGCGAGCAACACACGCTGTCAGCGCTGCGCAGCCGGCCGGTGCTGGCCCAGCCGCTGGCCGCGCTGACCGCCAGGGCCGACGAGATTCACCGGGCCCGCACCGCCGCCCGTCGCGACATCACCCGACTGGTGGCCGCCGAGGCCGACCGGATCGGGCACCTGTCGGCGCGCCTGTCCACACTGGGGCCGGCGGCCACGCTGGACCGCGGCTACGCCGTCGTGCAGGCGGTTTCCGACTCCGGCGGCCCCGTGGTCTTGCGGACGACGGATGACGCGCCCGCGGGCACCCGGCTGCGGGTACGGGTCGCCGACGGGGCCATCACGGCGGTCAGCGAAGGTCCAGAGGGAGTATCTGCATGAAGCCCATTAGTGAGCTGGGGTACGAAGAGGCCCGCGACGAGCTGATCGAGGTCGTGCAACGGCTCGAGCAGGGCGGACTCGACTTGGATGCGTCGCTCAAACTTTGGGAAAGGGGCGAAGCACTGGCGAAATGCTGTGAAGAGCATTTAGCTGGCGCCCGCAAACGAGTCGAGGATGCACTGGCCACCAAGGAGCTAGAAGAAGGTTGATTCCGAAACGAGTTTCTGCTAAGAGACTCGAAATTGGAACACGTTTCATTTATGCTCGCCGGCATGGGTGACTCAACGCTGACCACCGATCTAGGCCGCGTGCTCGTCACGGGAGGCTCCGGCTTCGTCGGCGCCAACCTGGTGAGCGAATTGCTCGACCGCGGCCATGAGGTCCGTTCGTTCGACCGCGCCCCCTCCCCACTGCCCCCTCACCCGCGGCTGCAGGTGATCGAGGGCGACATCTGCGACGAGGAGACTGTGGCCGGCGCCGTCGACGGCATCGACACGATCATCCACACCGCGGCCATCATCGACCTGATGGGCGGCGCGTCGGTCAGCGAGGAGTACCGGCGGCGCAGCTTCGCGGTCAACGTCGACGGCACGAAGAACCTGGTGCATGCCGCACAGATCGCCGGGGTGAAGCGGTTCGTGTACACCGCGTCGAACAGTGTTGTGATGGGTGGAGAGAAGATCTCGGGCGGCGACGAAACCCTGCTATACACAAAGCGATTCAACGATCTCTACACCGAGACCAAGGTGGTCGCTGAGCGATTCGTGTTGTCGCAGAACGGCGTTGACGACCTGCTGACGTGTTCTATCCGGCCCAGCGGCATCTGGGGCCGCGGCGATCAGACGATGTTCCGCAAGGTGTTCGAGAACGTGCTCGCCGGCCACATCAAGGTGCTGGTCGGCAGCAAGAGCGTCAAGCTCGATAACTCCTACGTACACAACCTGATTCACGGATTCATCCTTGCCGCGGAGCACCTGGTGGCCGGCGGAGCCGCGCCCGGGCAGGCGTACTTCATCAACGACGGCGAGCCGATCAACATGTTCGAGTTCTCCCGGCCGGTGGTCGAGGCGTGCGGACAGCCGTGGCCGAAGTTCTGGGTGTCCGGACGACTGGTGAAGTTCGTGATGACAGTGTGGCAGTGGTTCCACTTTCGCCTCGGCCTGCCCAAGCCGCTGCTGGAACCCCTTGCGGTGGAACGGCTTTACCTCGACAACTACTTCTCGATCGCCAAGGCCCAGCGCGACCTCGGATACCAGCCCCTGTTCACCACCGAACAGGCGATGGCCGAATGTCTGCCGTACTACGTCGATCTTTTCCACCAGATGAAGGCCGAGCAACCGGTGCAGCCCGCGCTGACTTAGGCCCGAACGTTCCGTACCGCTCGATATTTCGGCCTCAAAGTCAAATGGTGAGTGCAACATCGGTCAGGCTGCCTGGTTGAGGAGGGCGGTTAAGCGTTGGGCTGGGGTGTCGAGATTCAGGGTGGGGCGTGGCCGGGTGTTGAGTTTGTCTTGGACGCGTTTGAGGT
>DATFCF010000139.1:0-8116 GCA_035253445.1 Mycobacterium sp. | reverse complement strand
CCGGGCATTGCACGCGGGTGAGTGTGCCGATGGCTTCGGGCCCCTGGTACCAGCCGTCGAACGGCGGCATCTCCCAGATTGCCTCTTCGGTGAACAGCGTCACCAGCTTGTCGACGTCGTATGCCTCGAACGCGGCGATGTAGCGATCGAGCAAGTCCTTGGTCTCCGGTGAGTCCGGCGGAGCCAGCTGATCGTCCTCACGGGGGCCGACCGCGTCGAGTTGCGCCCGCGCCCGCTGCAACAGGCTGTTCACCGCGGCTGTCGACGTCCCGATCGCGTCGGCCACCTCGGCCGCTTTCCACTGCAGCACCTCGCGCAACACCAGCACTGCCCGTTGCCGCGGCGACAGGTGCTGCAGCGCCGCGATGAATGCCAGCCGCACCGACTCGCGCGAGCCGACGATCGTCGAAGGGTCGGTGGGATCGTCGTATTGATCGGGCAGCGGCTCCAGCCACGGCACCTCGGTGCGCTGCGTCAGCTCACCAGCGGCATCTCCACTCGGCGCGCCGAGCCCGCTGGGCAGCGGCCGGCGGGCGCGACCCTCCAGCGAGGTCAGACATGTGTTGGTGGCGATCCGGTACAACCACGTACGCAGCGACGACTGGCCCTTGAACCCGCTGTACGCCTTCCACGCCCGCAGATAGGTTTCCTGCACCAGGTCTTCGGCGTCGTGCAGCGAGCCAGTCATCCGGTAGCAGTGGGCCATCAGCTCACGCCGGTGCGGCTCGGCTTTGAGCAGGAACTCGTCATCGGTTTCGTGTGCGAGGACGGTCACGTCGCCGAGCTTACGCAGACCGACCGACACACACTCGATACTCTCCCCTGATGGCCACAACCCGCAGTGAACGGAGCTACGACGGCGTCGGTGGCGTGCGCATCGTGTACGACGTATGGACCCCCGACACCACCCCGCGCGGGGTCGTCGTGCTGTCCCACGGGTACGCCGAGCACGCCCGCCGCTACGACCACGTCGCGCAGCGATTCGGCGAGTCCGGGCTGGTCACGTACGCGCTGGACCACCGCGGGCACGGCCGGTCCGGCGGCAAGCGCGTCTATCTGCGCAACCTCTCGGAGTATACCGACGACTTCCACACCCTGGTCGGCATCGCGGCGGCCGACCATCCCGGCCTCAAGCGCATCGTGCTCGGCCACAGCATGGGTGGCGGGATCGTCTTCGCGTACGGCGTCGAGCACCCTGACGACTACACCGCGATGGTGCTGTCCGGGCCGGCCGTGGACGCGCAGGACGCGGTGTCGCCGGTGATGGTCTTGGTCGCCAACCTGCTCGGCAAGGTCATGCCCGGGCTCCCCGTCGAGCAGCTGCCCACCGACGCGGTGTCCCGCGACCCGGCCGTGGTGGCGGCGTACAACGCCGATCCGCTGGTGCATCACGGCAAGCTGCCCGCGGGCATCGCGCGGGCATTGCTGTCCATTGGCGAGACGATGCCGCAGCGTGCCGCCGCGCTGACCGCGCCGTTGCTGGTGGTGCACGGTGAGCAGGACAAGCTGATCCCAGTCAAAGGCAGCCATCACCTGCTCGAGTGCGTCGCCTCCGAAGACGCCCACCTCAAGGTCTATCCCGAGCTGTACCACGAGGTGTTCAACGAACCAGAACGTGCCGTCGTGCTCGACGACGTCGCATCGTGGATCGAGGCCAAACTTTGAAAGCTGTTGCCGCTATCTGGCTTTCACTGATTTTGGCGCTGGTGCCCGGGTGCACGTCGGATGAGCAAAAGCCGCAGGGCTGGGTCGACGACGACGTCAGCTTCGTCGCTGACGGGCTCACCATCCACGGCTCTTACCGCCACGAGCACGACTCGGACCCCGGACCCGCCGCGCTGTTGATCTCCGAAAGCGGCGCCACCGACCGTAACGGCGACAACAACGTGGCCGGTGCCATCGGCAACATGCGACAGCTGGCCGAGCTGTTGTCGGACCGCGATGTGGCCAGCCTGCGCTACGACAAGGTCGGCACCGGCAAGACCGGCCTCGGCCCGTACGCCAAACGACCGACCGATGTCATCAGCGCCACCTACACCCAGGGCGCCAACGCCGCACTGCAGTTTCTCGCAGAGCAGCCCGGTACCGACAAGGCCCGCATCTCGGTGTACGCCCTCGGCGAGGGCACCATCCACGCCATGTCGCTGGCGACCCAAGTCACGCCCGGCTCGCCAAAGATCCACTCGCTGGGCCTGTTTCAGCCGCTTCCCGGCCGCTATCTCGACATCATCACCGGGCGAGTGCGCGCCAGCGGAGCCCCCGAGACGCTGGCCACCTGGTTGGCCGCCGTCGACCAGGTACGCACCAAGGGCACCGCACCCGCGCAACTGCCCGAGGGGCTGAGCGCCATCCTCAACCCGGGAAACGTCAAGGCCGTCGTCGAAGCGGACAAGATCGACCCGCTGGCCCTTGCCGCCAAGGTGCCCGCGGGCACGCCCGTGCTGTTGACCTGTTCAGAATCCGACAGTCAGGCCAAATGCGACGCCGAGCAGCCGCTGATCGATGCGCTCAAGCACACCGCGTTGACGGTCGTCGAACTCAAGGGCGTCAACCATGTGCTGCGTGACGATCCCAGTGACAACGTGGCCAACTACGCCAAGCAGGACCCGCTTTCGCCACAGCTCGTCAGCGCGCTCGACGGGTTTGTCACCAAGTAAGTCAGAGCTCGTCGAGCTTGACGAGCCCGTCCTGAAGTGCACGGGCGACCAGTGCCGCCTTCGTCGGAGCGGGCCGACCGGCGGCGGCGTACTTCGCCCTGATGCGTTGCAGCACAGTACGAACCGTCGCGGTGGCGATGTGCAGCCGGCGCGCCACCCGATCCTTGCTGTCGTCATGAATCCAGGCGACCAGTACATCTCTCTCCCGCCGCGTGAGTACCGGGCGCACCCTGGACGGCGACGGCCTCTTTCTCGGTCGCCGGATGGGCTGCGGGTCTTCCGCCGCCGAGTCACGCGGATTCGGCTGTGGCTCCATGGTCCGCGTCATCTCGACCGGCAACGGTTGTCGCAGAGCGTTTTCGGCCGATCGGATCGACTCCTCGCAGACCACCGATCGCTTCATCGAGGGTGTGCAAGTCGTGACCGTGCTCGGTCTTGTCCCAGAAGTGGCGCATTCGGGGATTCGCCAGTTCGTAACAGGCCTTGACCAGTGAGACCACAGTGAGCATCGGCCAAATACCCGTCAGCACGACGAGCATGTACTTCACGGTGCTGAAGCCCTCGAACTTGGTTGCGGCGGCAACGTGCTGAAGGAACAGTGCGAAGTTGCCGAATACCAACAGCAAGACGCCGAGGTACAGAAGCAGACCAGGGAACAGTTGCTCGATCGCCGGTGACCGCGTCGTGAAGTACGCGAACGTCAGTGTCCACGACACTGCGCTCAGCAGAATCGAGATCGGGGTGCCGATGAGGAACAGGACGTACACGAACCAGCGGACGGGTCCCATCTTGCGCATCGTGTGGATCGGGGTGCGGGTGAAGATCAGGCCTGTCTGCATGTAACCCTTGAGCCATCGCGACTTCTGTCCGATGAGGGCCCGAGTGCGAGTGGTCGCCACCTCCTTGGTGACGCTGTCCAGCATCGCGATTCGGAAACCGTGGAGTGCGAGCGCACCCGCCAGATCGGCATCCTCGGTGACGTTGAACATGTCCCAGATGCCCGCCCACTGGACGCCTGCCGGCTGCTGTGCCGGATCGATGCTGACTCGCGTGAGCAACTCAAGCCGGAAGTGATTCGACGTGCCGCCCAACGGCGGGACCAATCCCAGCCACGCCATACCCGGCAGAACCCAGCCGAAGTGGACAAGGTATTCGACCCACATCAGCCGCGACACCCAGCTACTTGTCTCGTTGGAGAACGCCAACTGTGCCTGCAGGCAGACCACGTTCGAGTCGATGCGGTCATACGCTCGGAACATGCCGACAGCTCTGAGTAGCTGATCCGGCTCGGGGCGGTCCTCCGCGTCGTAGATGACGCAGAGCCTGCCGGCGCGGTCTTTGCGCGGCAGGTGATGAGCATCCTCAATTGCCTTGTGGGCACCGAAGTTCAACGCGCGCTGTTTGCCGTACGGTTTGACATCGGGAACCTCGACCACTTCGACGAATCCGGGCAGTTCAAGTCCATCGATCGCATCCCGCGTCGCGGCGTCTCGTTCACGCCCTTCGACCAGCAACTTGACTTGCAGCTTGTCCTTCGGATAGCGAAGATCGGTCATCCCGCGAACCATGGGTTCAACCATGTCCGGCTCGCGGAACATCGGAATGAGAACGAGGTAGTGCGGCAGATTCGGATCGTCGATGTCCGGACGTTCGTAAGTGGGGTAGCGATACCGGGTCGACGCGTACCACAGCCCCATCTTCAGCAAGCCCACGAACACTGCGAAGAAGACCAGAACGGCCGCAACGGCGACCTTCGCCACCGTGAGCGGGCTGAGCGCGACGCCCGCGATGAGAAGCGCGAATATCAATGCCAGGCTGAGTATCTGGCCGGTGTTGACGACCGTTGCGGCGGTGTGCCGTACGGGCTCAGAGTTCTTGGTCTGTAGCATCGCTAGTCCTTGACCTTGTAGACGATGTAGAGGTCGTTGCGGAAAACCTCCGTGTAGTCCGACAACTTGGACGAGCTCGCAAGTTCGCGATGCGCCTCGTCCGGTCCGTTTCCGCCTCGCATGACTATCCACCTGATCCGCTGGCCGGGCGGATTGCTCAGCGCGGGATCCCACTTCTGATAGCTGCCCTCATAGACGTTGTTGGACAGCGGGATTCGGGCGTGAAATAGCACAGACTCGTTTCCGAACGATTCGACGAGAATGACCCCACCGTCGTAATGTTCACGGAGGTAATCGCTGGTGGCCATCGCGGTTTCGGGGTATCCGATGCTTCCCTCGCGTGCGGTCACAACCTGCGTCGGGCCGCCGGGAACCAGTGGAAGCAGAGTGCAGGTAGCCGCCGCCGCGAGGCCGGCGATCCAGCTACGCCTTGGCAGAACACTGATCAGATACGCGACCAGAATCGCGGCGGGCAGCACCATCATCAGGCCGAACCGCACGTTGTACAGGTCCTGCGTGATCTGCTCGACGTGCAGCGGCCGTTGGCCGACCGTCAGCGCAACCACGAAGAACGGCGCGATCGTCAGAAGCCCAAGCACCGGCAGCGTGACAAGCGAGCGGCGCACCACGACGAGTGCCAGGGCACCGACGATTGCTGCCAGTACAATCGCGATGCCGAGGTTCTCTACCACGGCGTACCAATAGGTTTCGGCGGCCACGGTCGGATGACCCACGGCGACTTCGCCTTCACCGACCCACAGGGACGGCTTGGCGTACTTCCCGCTCTGGAAGTTCAGCGGGTTGCCGAAGATCAGCAGGTTCCATCCCAGCCAGAGCACGATGGCGGCCCCGGCCAAGAACGCGAAACCAAGGACGATGCCGGTCATCGCCTGGCGGCCGTACTGACGCCATGCGACGACGGCCACGATCGCGCCCATGACGAACGTGAGCGGCCAGGCTTCGTATCGGGTCAGGCATGCAATGAACCCGGCGACGGCGGCCGCGAACAGATACGGGTACTTCTCCAGATGCTCTTTAGCCTGGATCCACTGCTGGACGTAGTACGTCATCGCCGCGATCGTGGCGAACAGCAGCAACTCCGTCATCGGCGTCGACTGCATGTAGAGGATGTTCGGGTTGAGCGCGAAGACCAACAATCCGGCAAGCGCCGGAACCCTCTTGCGCGTCAATCCGAAAGCGATCTTGTACACGAACACGCACGCGACGACATAGCCGATCATGCTCACTGCGCTGCCGGCGAAGCCGCTGTAGTAGAGCGGCGTCACCCAGATCAGGGGCAGCATGAGAATGTGCGGCAGTGGCAGCCACACGCCGCCCAACTGCGCGAAGCCCGAGGTCGGGCTGTTCAATGTGCGGGCAGCGATCTGCAGGTGTGAGATGGAGTCCTTGTACCCCAAGGCCATTCCGCTGCTGGCGAAGTAGGCGTACGCGCACACAGAGACGATCGCGGCGCCAAGGGCGACCCACCAGACAGTGCGATCCGTTGGGACAGGGGAGTTCGGCTCGGCCGGCGGCGCCGATACCTCGTCCTCCTGGACGGTCACGTCGCCTCCTGGCCGCTGACGGTCATGAACGGAACGACGGGCGCGAGTGGGTCGAGGACAGGCGCTGCGGATTCGTGCGGCACTTGTGCGGCGCTACGGTTAGTGCTCAGCTCGCGCCGGACCGTCCAGAGATCGGCGAAGGAACGCAGCACGACCTTGGGCCGCAGACCCGTCTGTGTTCCGTTCAAGCGGGCATAGTGGGGCACCGGCACCTCGACGAACCTGTGACCCGCACGATGCAGCCGGGCCAGCAACTCCGGAGAGATCGCAGCGAAATCACTGCGGAGATCAGCGGCAACGGCGGCAATCGCGCTGCGGTGCAAGAGCTTGAATCCGCAGTCCACATCGACGCCGTTGAACTTCAACACCAGCCGGCTGATGCCGTGCCAGCCGCGTCCGGCGGCTCGTCGAGCCCAGTTGTCGGCTCGCCGGACACGCACGCCGAGCGCGACATCGACTTGATGCGAGAAGGCGGCGACCAGCAGCAGCGCCAGATCGGCCGGGTTGAACTGACTGTCGGAGTCGCAGTAGGCCACCCAGTCGTAGCCGGTGTCCAATGCGGCGGTGAAGCCGGACCGCAACGCGCGCCCGTAGCCGTGATTGGTCTCGTGCTTCACGACGTGTACGGGGTGTGTGCGCTGGATCGTGTCGATCACGGCCGCGGTGTCATCGGTGGATCCGTCGTCGACGATGATGACGGCGCGTTCGGTGATGCCCGCCCGGTCGAAGAAGTCGTAGGCCTTCGAAACGACCGGACCGAGGTTGGCGCCTTCGTTGAAGGCAGGCATGAACAGCGCAACGCTGGGCGGCGGACCTGGTTCGGCTAAGGGTAGTGCGTGCATGGCGGCTCTCTCTGGGCTCGGTAATGGCTCGACTTGTTCGTCCTTGAACACGACGAAGTGGTTCATCAAGAAGGTCCACAAGGTGCTGGCGATGTTGGCGATGAGCATCGCCAGCCAGAAGGCAAGACCGGCTTCGACGAGAAGCCAGAAGGCGGTGGCGTTTACGGCGGTCACCGACAGCAGCGCGCTGACGTTGAACTTCGCCCAGCGCATGAAGAGATGTTCGGTGTGCTGTCGGTCGCCCCAGGTGAATGCGTGGCTCAGTGCGAAGTTCAGCTGTGCGGACAGCAGGAACGCCACCATGTCTGCGACCAACAAGTGCAGCAGGCCATCGACCAGATGCAACAATCCCAATTGCACGAGGTAACAGCAGATTCCGACGACAGCAAACCGGGCGAGCCGGTCGATCAGGGGCAGGCGTCGCGTGTCATTCACAATGCTGCCAATGGGTCGTTGCCGGACGAAACGGTGACGTTGTCGAACACTGACGTGTTGATCTGCGAGCCGTTGTGCGATGAGACGAACAGGCCGACCTCGGCATCTGTGCCGAGTGCGACTGCTATCGAGCCGATTTCGGTCCAGCTGACACCGTCGGACGACGTGTAGCCGGTGATCGTGTCGCCGGACCTGGCCAGTTTGAGCCATGCGTCGGGAAGCGCGTACGGCGCAGAGCCCGCGTCACCGGTGAAGTTGTGCTGGAACGTGACTCCATGTTCGGGCGTGACGGCCAGCAGCGCGTACGGCGACCCCGCGGTCGTCGACTGTTTGATCATGACGCCGCTCTTCGCCCAGCCGTTGGTGCCTGACTCCTGCGCCACCACACGCGCGACGATCTCACCGTCACCCGTCAGCGTCTGGTGGACGAAATGGAACTGGTCGGCGTCACCCCAGATGTCGTCGCCCGCGCCATTGACGGTGAACACCCCCGCCGCGTGGGCCGCCGAACCCGCCAACCTGGGTGCGCCGACATCGTCGGACGCCCACGGAGCGGGAAGGAAGGCGGGCCCGGCGGCGCTCTTGGTGACCGCGACGTGGTCGAACGTCGCGGTGCTCAGTTGAGAGCTGTCGTGTGCCGAGACGAATAGGCCGATTACGGCTTCGCCGTCCAGATCCACGGTGGCCGAGCCGATCTCGGTCCAGATCTGGCCGTCCAGTGAGGTGAA
>DATFCF010000138.1:0-7772 GCA_035253445.1 Mycobacterium sp. | reverse complement strand
GAACTCGCGAAGGTCCGCTCGCGTCGGCCCACGCGGGGCGCAGCGGTCTGGCTAGCGGCGCGTTTCCCTCAGCACGGCCAGGCGCTCGCGGTACTCGGCCTCGTTGACCTCGCCCTTGGCGTACGCGTCGCGCAGTGTGCGCTCACCACCGCGGCCGCGCCAGCGTCGGGCGAAATAGACGATCGTCCCGATGACCAGCACCAAGACCACGAGGCGGGCGACCAGGAACCACGGCGAGAAGCCGTGATGGCCCCAGCGTTCGTACTCCTCGGCCAGGTAAGTGGTTGCAGTTGGGGTGATCTCGTAAATACTCATGCCATCGAGCCTGCCGCCGGAGCGGCCGCACCACATCGGCCCGCAGACGTCAATGCTCCTACGCCGCTCCGCGTATATGCGCCGTCAGCCCTGCCATCCGGGACGTACCAGACCGCTCTCGTAGGCCATCACCACCAGCTGTGTGCGATCGCGTGCGCCCAGTTTGGTCAGGATCCGGCTGACGTGGGTGCGCGCGGTGGCCGGGCTCATGAACAGGCGCTCACCGATCTCGGCGTTGGTCAGGCCCTCGGCCACCAGCGTCATGACCTCACGTTCCCGCGTCGTCAGGTCCGCCACCGCGCCGAGTGACCCTGTCGGTTCCTTGGTGCGGGCGGCGAACTCCGACACCAGCCGGCGAGTCACCGACGGCGACAGCAGGGCGTCGCCCTCCGCGACCACTCGCACCGCCCGCACCAGCTCTGTCGGCTCGGTGTGTTTGACCAGGAAGCCGCTCGCACCGGCCCGCATCGCCTCGAACACGTATTCGTTGAGTTCGAACGTCGTCAGCACGACCACGCGGACATCGGCCAAGGCCGGATCGGCGGCAATCTCCCGCGTCGCCGCCAGCCCATCCATCTCCGGCATCCGGATATCCATCAGCACCACATCCGGATGCAGTTGCCGCGCGGCATCCAACGCCTGGGTTCCGGTGTCGGCCTCGCCGACCACCTCGATGCCGTCCTGCGCGTCCAGGAGAGCGACGAAACCGGCCCGCACCAGTGACTGATCGTCGGCTACCAACACCCGGATCGTCATGAGCCGTCGATCTTTTCGTCGCTCAAAGGCAGCGTGGCGCGCACACTGAAACCGCCGCCGGGCTGTCGGCGCACCGACAGATCGCCGCCGAGGGCACGGGCGCGCTCACGCATCCCGGTGATGCCGCTGCCACCCGACGACGGGCTCGCGTTGAGCGGGCGCCCGTCGTTGTCGACGGCGACAGTCAACGCATCAGGCCCGTAATCGACTGTCACAGTGGCATTTTCAGCTGTCGAGTGTCGCACCACGTTGGTCAGTGACTCCTGCACGATGCGTGCAGCTGCGACGTCGATCACCGCAGGCAGCGCGCGTGGCTGACCGTGCACGGCGGTGGCCACCGTCAGGCCTGTTGCGCAGGCCGTGCCGACCAGGCCGTCCAGGTCGGCGATGCCGGGGGTGGGCGCCGTGGGCTGCGCATCGTCGCCACGCAGCGCCGTCACCAGTGAATGAACATCCGAAATCGCTTGCCTGCTGGCGTCTTTGATCGCGGCCAGCGCCGGGCCCGCCCGCTCCGGCTGGTCGTCGAGCAGTTCCAGCGCGACCGACGACTGGACGTTGATCATCGACAGGCTGTGCGCGAGCACGTCGTGCAGTTCCCGCGCAATGGACAGCCGCGCCTGGCTCGCCTGGCGTTCCTGTTCGGCCTGCGCCTCCCGCGCGATCGCCGCGCGGCGCTGACGACGCGCGACCAGGACCGAGCGGCGTTGCCGGATGCCCTCAGCGACGGCGACCAGCACCAGTAGCCACGCCGCGATCGCGCCGATGGCAACCGACGGTGGGGGGTCCTCGCCGCGGGCCAACGGGATGACCCAGACCACCGCCGCCCAGCCCAGCAGTGGCAGCGGATAGCTGCGCCAGCGCGGGCCCACCGTGGCCGCGCCCAGGAAAGCCACGATCAGCGAGATGAATACCGGGCCGAAGCGGTACCCCGCCGCCAAGTAAGCCCCGGTGATCGCGATGACTGCCAGCAGCACCGCATACGGGTAGACCGTGCGCAGCAGTAACGTGACGGGGCCGGCGATCAGCAACAGATAGCCGAACCAGTTCAGCGGCACCCAGTGCAGGTCGGGGCCGCCGCGGTGGCGGGGACGGACGCTGCCCGAAAGCTGCACCGCCGCGACTACCAGCGGAATCAGCCACACCGCCGGACGGCGCAGTTCATCGCGAATCCGGCTCATATCCGAAACGTAGTAGGCCCCGGGCCACGTCGGCGTCCGCACGGCGACGTACATCACGACACGCCGCGGGATGGATGTGGGTTGTCGGTGGCGTTATGCAAACTGACGGTAGTTAACCGAAGAAGTGAGGCACGAGATGACTGGGCTTGGAGCTTCCATCTATCTAGGATTCTTCGCCCTGGCCGCGTTGTGGCTGTTCTTGACCTCCGACGGCCCGCTCACCGGCGGATCCGACGATCAGAGCCAGCACCCTGACCGCTCGAACTCTGCCAGCACCGACGCGGACTCCGAGGGGTCCAGCCCCTGGCTGGTCAGCCACTCGTCGCAGAAGTAGGTGTCCGCGTAGCGGTCGCCGCTGTCGGCGAGCAGGGTCACCACTGACCCGCTACGCCCTGCCGCGACCATCTCGGCCAGCAGGCCGAATGCCCCCCACAAATTGGTTCCCGTCGACGGTCCCACCCGTCGGCCCAGCACGCTACTGACATGGCGCGCGGCCGCGACGGACGCCGCGTCGGGCACCACGACCATGCGATCCACCACGTCCGGCAGGAACGACGGCTCCACCCGGGGCCGGCCGATGCCCTCGATGCGCGACGATTTTCCCGTCACGACGTCGCTGCGCCCCTGCGCGTACGCCGGGAAGAAGGCGGAGTTCTCCGGGTCGACCACACACAGTCGGGTGGCATGCCGGCGGTAGCGGATGAACCGGCCGATGGTGGCACTGGTGCCGCCGGTGCCCGCCCCGACCACGATCCACTCGGGAACCGGGTGTGCCTCTTCGCTCAATTGGTCGAAGATCGACTCGGCGATGTTGTTGTTGCCGCGCCAGTCGGTGGCCCGCTCGGCGTTGGTGAACTGGTCGAGGTAATGCCCGCCCGTCTCCTCGGCCAGCCGCTCCGCCTCCGCATACACCTGCGATGACTCGGCGACGAAATGGCAACGGCCGCCTTGGGATTCGATGAGTGCGATCTTGCTGGAACTGGTCGAGGACGGCATCACCGCGATGAACGGCAATCCCAGCAGTGCCGCGAAGTACGCCTCGGACACCGCCGTCGACCCCGACGAAGCCTCGATGACGGTGGTGTTTTCGCCGATCCAGCCGTTGCACAGCGCATAGAGGAACAACGAGCGAGCCAGCCGGTGCTTGAGGCTGCCGGTGATGTGGGTCGTCTCGTCCTTGAGGTACAGCTGCACATTGACGCTCTCGCACCACGCCGTCGGCAATGGATAGCGCAGCAGGTGGGTGTCGGCGCTGCGCCGGGCGTCGGCCTCGATCAATCGGACCGCGTTGTCCACCCAGGTACGTGGCTGGCTACGAACCGCTGTGTTGGACTGTGCATTCACTGCGTTCATCGCACGGCGACGCTGTGCCGTTTCACCGCACTGAAACGCTCGGGTGGGACTGGCCCGCCCGAGCCCCGGCGTCACGGCCCCCGGTCGGGGCCGCCACCAGGGTCAACAACGTGGCCTCGGGCCTGCAGCAGAACCGTAGCGGCGCGAACGGCGAGGTGCCGATGCCCGCCGACACGTGCAGCTGCGTATGTGCACCCCATCGGGACGCGCCCTTGGCCCGTGACCGGTCCAGCTCACAGTTGGTGACGATCGCGCCGTAGAAGGGCAGGCAGAGCTGCCCGCCGTGGGTGTGGCCTGCCATCACCAGCTGATAACCGTCGGCCGCAAAGCGATCCAGCACCCGCGGCTCGGGCGAGTGGGTCAGTCCCAGCGTCAGGTCGGCGACGGGGCTGGCCGGGCCGGCGATGGTGTCGTAGCGGTCGCGGGACAGATGCGGGTCGTCCACACCGGCGGCCGCGATCCGCAAACCGGCCACCTCGAACTCGCGGCGGGTGTGCGTCATGTCCAGCCAGCCGCGCTCGGTGAACGCCGCCCGCAGGTCCTGCCACGGCAGCGGCTCACCGTGGATGCGGTGTCCCGGGTTCGTCAGGTAGTTCGCGGGGTTCTTCAACCGCGGCGCGAAGTAGTCATTGCTGCCGAAAACGAAAACGCCCGGCACCGACAACAAGTCACCCAGCGATTGCATGACGGCGGGCACCGCCTTCGTATGGGCCAGGTTATCGCCGGTGTTGACCACCAGGTCGGGCTCCCACCGGGCCAGTTCCCGCAGCCAGGCCTGCTTGCGCCGCTGCTTGGGACGCATGTGGATATCGCTGATATGAAGCACCCGCAGCGGCGAGGACCCGGGAGTGAGCAGGGGCATGGTCACCTCGCGCGTGACGAACGCGTTCCGCTCGATCAGCGAGGCATAGCCGATTCCGGCCACCAGCGAGCCGGCGGTGACGGCGGCGGTGTTTTTCAGGACTGTTGAAGCCGCGGGCATGCCCGAGAGCCTACTGCCAGTCGCTGAATCACGGCGGCGGTGGCGGCGCCGGAGGCGGCGGACCCAGTACCGGCACGGTAATGGGCGGCAGGCCGGGGATCTCCACGACCGTCGAGCCTATCTGCGGCGGAAGACCAGGAATGGCTCCTGGCGGGGGCGGCGGTGGTGGCGGCGGGACGCCGTTGGAGATCTGGATCGTGATGATCGAGCCCGGAACGGTCTGGCCCGTCGGTGAGGTTCCGACCACTGCATATTTGGGCGCCGAGCTGTTGACCTCATTGGCCTCAGCGGCGACCTGGAAACCCGCGTCACGTAGGCGCTGCCGTGCGGCGTCCTGGGTCAGGCCAGACACACTGGGCACCCGTGAACCGGGCGCTCCTTCGACGTAGCGGGGATCGGTGGGCGGCAACTTGACCTCGCCGAAACCATTGGCAATCGGCTTCATCGCCTCGAACCAGGTCCTGGCCGGCTCGTTGCCGCCGAACAGGTTGCCGTCACCACCGCACTGGCGCAGCGGGTATGAACACAGCGCACCCGGTGCGGTCGAGTCGTCGTAGATGTAGTTGGCGGCAGCGTACTGATTGGTGAAGCCCAAGAAGCCCGCGGACCGGCTGGCTTCCGTTGTGCCGGTCTTGCCCGACATGGGCAGGTCCCAGCCCACCGAACCGGCGGCCCCCGCGGCGGTGCCGGCACCGGTGTCGTCCTTGCTCATCGCGTTGGCCAGTGTGTTGGCCAGACCCTCGGGCACCACCTGCTCACAGGTCTCTGTGGTGACCGAGACCGGGTTGCCGTCACGGTCGATGACCTCGGCGATCGGGTTGGGCGGGCACCATGTACCGCCCGAGGCCAGGGTCGCGGCGACGTTCGACAGCTCCAGCGCATTGACCTCGATTGGCCCGAGCGTGAAGGAGCCGAGATTCTGCCGTTTGACGAAGTCGGCGAGGCTCTCGTTGCTGTCCGGGTCGTAGTCGCGGGCGGTGCCGGGCAGCGCGTAGGACCGCAGACCGAGCTTGACCGCCATATCCACCGTGCGCTGGACGCCGACCTGCGAGATCAGTTTGGCGAAGGCCGTGTTCGGCGACGTGGCCAGCGCGTCGGTGATGCTCATCGTGCCGCGGTAGTTGCCACCGTTCTGCACGCACCACGTGGCAGCCGGACAGCCTCTGGCGCCGCCGCTGCCAAGGCCTTTGGCTTCGAACCGGGACGGGGCGTCCAGCTGGGCGTTGATGCCCATCCCCATGTCCATCGCGGCCGCCGTCGTGAAGACCTTGAAAACCGAGCCCGCGCCGTCGCCGACCAGCGAGAACGGCTGCGGCTGCATGGTCTCGCCCGCGTCAAGGTTCAGGCCGTAGGTTCGATTGCTGGCCATCGCCAGCACCGGATGCGACTCCTTGCCCGGCTTGATCACGCTCATCACGCTGGCGATGCCCTCGATGTCGGGGCTGGCGACGTCGTTGACCGCGGCCTTGACCGGAATCTGCACATCGGGGTCGAGCGTGGTCTTGATCAGATAACCACCCCTGGCGACCTGTTCCTTGCTGATGCCGGCGCGGGCCAGGTACTCCAGCGCGTAGTCGCAGAAGAACGCGCGATCCCCCGCGGCGATACATCCACGCGGCAGCTCGTTGGGCTGCGGCAGGATGCCCAGCGGCTGCTCCTTGGCGGCGCGCAGTTCCTCGGTGTGCTCGGGCAGGTTCTCAATCATGGTGTCCAGCACCACGTTTCGACGAGCCAGCGCGCCATCGGGATTGGTGTAGGGGTTCAGCGTGCTGGTCGACTGCACGAGGCCCGCGAGCAGCGCGGCCTGCTGCCAGTTCAGCTCGGAGGCGTTGATGCCGAAATAGGTCTGCGCGGCGTCCTGGATTCCGAACGCGCCGTTGCCGAACGACACCAGATTCAGGTACCGGGTGAGGATCTCCGGCTTGGTGAACGTCTTGTCCAGCGTGAGCGCCATCCGGATCTCGCGCAGCTTGCGGGCCGGGGTGGTTTCAATGGCCGCCCGCTTTTCGGCATCGGTCTGCGCGATCACCAACAACTGATAGTTCTTCACGTACTGCTGCTCGATGGTCGAACCGCCGCGGGTGTCCAGATTGCCCGACAGATATCCGGACAGCCCGGTCAGCGTGCCCTGCCAATCGACGCCGTTGTGCTCGGCAAACCGCTTGTCCTCGATCGAGACGATCGCCAATTTCATGGTGTTGGCAATCTGTTCGCTGGGCACCTCGAACCGGCGCTGGGTGTACAGCCACGCGATGACATTGCCCTTGGCGTCGACCATCGTCGACACCTGCGGCACCTCGCCCTCGACCAGTTGGGCCGAGCCGTTGGCAACCACGTCGGAGGCCCGGTTCGACACCAGGCCGAAGCCGCCCACCACAGGAAACATCAGCGCCGCGGCGACCACGCTGGCCAACAAGCAGCACCACGCGAGCTTGATGACCGTGACTGTGGTCGGTGGGCGCTCCGGCATCTGTACAGACTAACGACGTCGCCGGTCAGCATGCGCCGAGGCGGTCGATGTCAGGAAATGCCAGCAATTAGCGGGCGCGGTAACCTGCACCAGCGTCAATTTTGGGTCTGACGGCACGGTCGTCCCAAAAAAGTCGCTACTTACCCATTGCGCAGAACCGCCCTGACCACCTAAGTTGGGCTCACAGTGCGATGCAGGTCACACCCGACCTTCGCGTTGTGGCGTAGATCGCATCAGCGTTCTACACCGGAGGACTAAGCCGTCGCTTGGTGGCTGGAACGAAGGGATCGCTGGTGTCAGGTACAAGGCCCGCAGCGCGCAGGACAAGCAACCCGTCGGCCCACAGCATCGTCCAAGGCGCAGAGGCCGAGGCCCGCATCGCCTGGGTATCGCAGGCCCGGTGCCGCCAGGCGGATCCCGACGAACTCTTCGTACGTGGCGCTGCCCAACGCAAAGCCGCGGTCATTTGCCGCCACTGCCCGGTAATCCTGGAATGCGGCGCCGACGCCCTCGACAACCGTGTCGAGTTCGGCGTGTGGGGCGGTATGACCGAACGCCAGCGTCGCGCCCTGCTCAAGCAGCACCCCGAGGTGGTCTCCTGGTCAGAGTTCTTCGCCGCGCAGCGCAAACACCGCAGCGCCGTATAGACCGCAACACCGGATAGGACGACACCGACGAGGCCGAGGCCGTCGTCGGACGCATTGCGGGCAAGCTGCCC
>DATFCF010000137.1:0-6664 GCA_035253445.1 Mycobacterium sp. | reverse complement strand
CCATGCCCGCAGCGTATCTCTACCGCATCCCCGGCGGCATCCCATATACGTGCGAGATCGGCAACGTGAGCACCACGCGGCGGTCGTCCACCATGGCCCGCCGGTAGTCGTCCCAGTCCGGATGCTCACCGGCGATATTGCGGTACAACGCAATCAGTTGCTCGACGGTGTCGTCGTCCGGCGATGCCGCAGGCGGCGTGAGAATCGCGTCCCCCTCGGCAACGGCGTACGCCCAGCCGTCGTCGGAGCTGACATGGATCGACGCCCGCGGGTCGCGGCGCAGATTGCGGGTTTTGGCCCGCGGCTCGGTGATCGAGACTCCGATCGTCAGATTGCGCGGGTCGAAATAGTAGGACACATTCGACAACTGCGGCCGTCCGTCGCTCTTGATCGTGGCCAGCACGCCCAGCGAGTTCCCGCTGATCAGCGCCAACAGCTTGTCGTCGAATATGTGGCGTCCCATGATCCGAGCCTACGTCTCTATCATCGAGCTGATGACTGCGATTGACGGCAACACCCTCGATGGCGTCTCCGCCACCACGCTGTGGACCCTGCGGAATCGGGGAACCGAGGCGAAGCGGTCTGATGGGGTGATCCGCGATCCGTGGGCGGTGACGCTGCTGGACGCGATCGACTATGACTACGGCAAGTTCGGCAGGCCCAGCCAGGTGCATGCGCTGCGGGCGCTGGCCTTCGACGCCGCGGCCAAGCACTACCTGACCACCCACCCGAAGGCGTCGGTGGTGGCGCTCGCAGAGGGCCTGCAAACCAGCTTCTGGCGGCTCGACCGCGCTGGCCTCGCCAGCGAATTGACTTGGTACTCGGTGGATTTACCACCCGTGATAGCGCTACGCGAACAGCTGCTGCCTCGCGATGACCGGATCGTCGAGGTGGCACAGTCGGCACTGGACCGCAGCTGGATGGACCGGGTCGACGACGCCGGCGGTGTGTTCATCACCGTCGAAGGCCTGCTGATGTATCTGGATCCCGACGACGCGCTCGGGCTGATCCGCGATTGCGCGGCCCGCTTCCCCGGCGCACAGATGGTGTTCGACTCGGTCCCGCCCTGGTTCAGCAGGCGCACGCTGGCGGGACTCAAGCTCTCCGCCCGCTACCTCACTCCACCCATGCCGTTCGCCCTCACCGCCGACGAGGGGCTCGCACTGGCCGACAGCATTCCCGGTGTGCGCGCGGCGCGGGATATCACGCTGCCACCGGGCCGAGGCATCTTCAAGGTGGCGTTCTGGCCGCCGCTGGACCGTATTGGCCTGCTGCGACACCGGCGGCCCAGCATCACGCTGATGGAGTTCGGCTGAGGGCGCCGGCGCCCCGCCGAGCCTGTCCTGGGGGAGCATGTTGCATGTGACTCGCTATGCGGCTTTTCTCCGCGGTGTGAACGTCGGCGGGGTCAACCTCAAGATGGCCGAGGTGGCCAAGGCGTTCGAGGACGCCGGATTCACCAATGTCCGAACGATTTTGGCCAGCGGCAACGTGCTGCTGGAAAGCCGTTCCGGGGTGGACGCGGTCAGGAAGAAGGCCGAGAAGGCGTTGCGCGACGCGTTCGGATACGACGCATGGGTGCTCGCCTACCAGATCGACACCGTGGCCGAGATATCCGAGAACTTCCCGTTCGAGCGCGAACTCGAGGGCCACCATTCGTACGTCACGTTCGTCACCGACTCGAAGGTGCTCGACGAACTCGCCACACTCGCCAAGGACGCCGGCCCCCACGAGAAGATCGAACGCGGCGAGGGCGTCATCTACTGGCAGGTGCCCAACAAGGGCACGCTGGAGACCACCATGGGCAAGACCATGGGCAAGAAGCGCTACAAGTCGTCGACCACCACCCGCAACCTGCGCACGCTCGACAAAGTCCTGCGGTAGGTACATTCGGGCAGGTGAGTTCCACACCGACGGCGAAGGCGGACGGCACGGTCCTGACCGGAGTTTCCGAGACCGCCTTGATGACACTGCAGGTGCGGGCGCACGAAGCGCGCCGGCCGGATTCCATCATCGACGACCCGATGGCGATCCAGCTGGCCGACTCCATCGACTATGACTTCGCGAAGTTCGGGTTCACCCGCCGCCAGGACATGGCCGTTCGGGCGTTGGCGTTCGACAATCACGCACGCCGATACCTCGCGGACCATCCCAAGGCCACTGTCGTGGCACTCGCCGAGGGTCTGCAAACCAGCTGCTATCGCCTCGAAGCAGCTGGCGTCGGCGACCAATTCCGATGGCTCACAGTCGATTTGCCACCAATGATCGCGTTGCGCCGCAAGCTTCTCCCCCCGTCCGACCGGGTGCAGATGCGCGCTCAGTCGGCGCTCGACTTCAGCTGGATGGATGAGGTCGACACCGAGCACGGCGTGTTCGTCACCGCCGAGGGTCTGCTGATGTACCTGCAGCCCGACGAAGCCATGGGCCTGATCGCCGAGTGCGCCAAACGGTTTCCCGGTGGCCAGATGATGTTCGACCTGCCGCCCGCCTGGTTCGCGGCGTGGGCGCGCCGCGGCATGCGGACCTCGCTGCGGTACAAGGTGCCGCCGATGCCGTTCAGCATGTCGGTGTCGCAGGCGGCAAAGCTGGCCAATGACGTCCCAGGCATTCGGGCCGTGCACGATCTGCCGATGCCCGCCGGCCGCGGCAAGGTCTTCAACGCACTGGTGTGGACGGCGCAGCGGATGCCGTTGTTCGATCCGGTGCGGCCGGTGCTGACACTGCTGGAGTTCGGTTAGCCGAACGCCGCATCGATGTAGGTCAGCGCCGTGGCCTTGTCGATTCCCAAGGACCGGGCCGCCGACACGAAGGTGTGCGCCGCGGTCGCCATCGTGGCGTCGGCGGGGTCCGCTCGAGCGACGAAAGTGCCAAAGCGACCTCGGGTTTCGAGGATTCCCGCCGACTCCAGCTCACGGTATGCGCGGGCGACGGTGTTGACCGCTAGTTCGAGCTGGCCGGCCAGTTCCCGCACCGTCGGCAGCCGGGTGCCCGGTGGCAACCTGCCGTCCCGGACCCCGTCGATGATCTGCGTCCTGAGCTGGTCAAAAAGGGGACTGGCAGCGCCAGCGTCGATGCGCACCCAATCCCCCAACTCGGCCACGTGCTTAGTATCACCTACACCCGCTAGTTTGGTCATGTGCAAGTGGCGGTCCTCAGCGGGGCGGGCATCTCAGCAGAAAGCGGTGTGCCGACGTTCCGCGACGCCGAAACGGGGCTGTGGGCGAAGGTCGACCCCTATGAGATCTCCAGCGCAGAGGGGTGGCAGGCCCATCCGGAGAAGGTGTGGGCGTGGTACCTGTGGCGCCACTACATGATGGGCTCGGTGCAGCCCAACAACGGCCACCTGGCCGTGGCGGCCTGGCAGGACTACGCCGACGTGCACGTCGTCACGCAGAACGTTGACAACCTGCACGAGCGGGCCGGCAGCAAGCGCGTCTACCACCTGCACGGCAGCTTGTTCGAATTCCGGTGCGACGTTTGCCAATCCGAATACCGCGACGAGCTGCCTGCGATGGCGGAGCCGGTCGTGGCGGTCGACCCGCCGCGGTGCTCCTGCGGTGGACTGATCCGGCCGAACGTGGTCTGGTTCGGCGAGGCGCTGCCCGACGACGCATGGCAGCGCTCGGTCGAAGCGGTCACCAACGCCGACGTGGTGATCGTGGTGGGCACGTCGTCGATCGTCTATCCCGCGGCAGGGTTGCCCGAGTTGGCGTTGGCCAGGGGCACGGCGGTCATCGAGGTCAACCCCGAGCCGACGCCTTTGTCGCGTAGCGCCACCGTGACGGTGCGCGAGCCCGCGGCGACCGCGCTGCCGGGACTGCTGCAACGGCTACCCGCCCTGCTGAGCTAGCGATTTGTGTGCGTTTCGTTGCGCACAGCGCTCCTCGACGCACACAAACCGCCGCAGATGGAACCGTTTGACAGTCGCAACAGTCCACCTTAGGTGCTCGACCAATTTCTGCGTCGCCAGGACGGCGTCCTGACACTCGCTCAAGCCGAACAGTGCGGATTAAGCAGGCATGCGGTCAACCGGCGTGTCCGAGCCGGGCACTGGCGACGTTGTTCACCAGGTGTGTACTTCGTCGACGATCGCCCATTTACCGATGCCGCACGGATCAGAGCCGCGGTCTGGGGTTACGGACCCGAAGCCGCCGCCAGCGGGATGGCTGCAGCGTGGTGGCATGGCATGACGCGATTCTCGCCGGACGTCATCGAAGTGACGGTGCCGAGGAACAGCCACCATCCTCACCGCGACGGTGTACGCATGCGGCGGCGCGACTTGGCACGAACTGATGTCGTCGAGCGAAACGGGTTGAGAGTGACAGAGTTAGCTCTGACGGTGGTCGAAGCCGCCGCCCGAACTCGTGGCGGTGCCATGCTGATGGATTCGGCGTTGCAGCGTCACGTTGATCTGCGTGGACTTTGGCGCGCGCATCTACGGCATAAGGGCCGACACGGTTCACCCGCCGCCAGGCGACTGCTACAAGCAGCGTCCGACGGCGCGCGATCGGAAGCCGAACGGCTGCTGGTCAAACTTCTTCGCGCTCACAAGATCACGGGATGGCGGACGAACTATCCAGTGGGCGGCTACAAGGTCGACGTGGCATTTCCTAAGCAGAAGGTGGCCATCGAAGTAGACGGTTGGGCGTTTCATAGCGACCCTGAAGTGTTCGTTAAGGATCGCAATCGTCAGAACAACATCGCATTGCTCGGATGGATCGTGCTGCGCTTCACATGGTTGGACCTCACCGAGCACCCGGAACGAGTCATCGCCGAGATAAAGCATGCAATCGGCTGGCCATGACAGCGATTTGCGTACGTTTTGTTGCGGTGGGCGCTCCTCGACGCACACAAATCGCGCTAGGCCGCCGGCCTGATCGCCCTGCCGATCGCGAACTCGCCCACCGGCAGCGGCACCCACGCCGGCATCGTCCATTCGCGCCGCGCCCCGGACACCTGGAATCCGGCGCCGACGATGCTCTCCTCGGTATGCCGATGGGTGTGGCAATTGCCAAGCAGTCGCGGCCACAGCGTGGCGTCGGCGAACTTCTGCAGCCGGGCGCGGGGACCGCTGCTCGCGACGTGCTCCAGGTAGCGAAGCTCGCCGCCCGGGCGCAGCACCGAAAGTAGTTGCCGCAGAACGCTGTCGGGCTCTTCGACCGAACACAACACCAGCGAGCACACCACCGCGTCGAACGGTTCACCGGCAATGAACTGCTCGACGGTGTCGGTGCTGACGGTGACCGGAACCTGCGCGGACTCGGCCGCCTTCTGCGCCAACGCCGCCAGCCGCCGTTCGGGCTCGATGGCGACGACCTCACTGACCGCCGGTGGATAGAACGCGAAGTTGGTGCCGGTGCCGGCGCCGACCTCCAGCACTCGTCCGGACAGGCCATCAAGGTTCTGCCGGCGCAGGCGCTGTATCGCCGCTGTCTCGTGTGTCGACAACACCGTCCACACCCGGGCGAAGAACGGATTATCGACGGTCTTGTTGCTCATCCGCTAGTCCCTTCAGCCGTGCCAAAGTCTCCTGAGGTGACGTTGTCGGCCCGATCATTCCGGCCGCGATGTGCCCGATGCACACCGCCCTCAACACCCGGTCGGCGAACTCTTCGGCGTCACCCCAGGGTAGATACGGCCTGGACATGAGCAGGGCTGCCACCCCATGGGCTGCCGTCCACAGCTCCAGCGCGTATGCGGTGGAATCCCCCGCCGGGTAGGTTCCCTCCGCCATCAACGACTCCACAGCGTTGCGCAGATGCACAAACGCCGAAGTGTTCAGTGTCATGTCCACATCGCTGTCGGGCCGCCCCTCACCCATCGTGGCGATGCGGTACAGCTCAGGGGTTTTCAGCGCGAAGCGGACGTACGCCAGGCCTTGCGCACGCAGCACGTCGATAGCCGACGGCTGATCAGCGGCGACCTGTTGCATCTCCTCGTCGAGTTTCTCGAAATACCGGGCGCAGACCGCGTCCAGCAGCGCGTCCTTGTCGGCGAAGTGCAGGTAGATGGACGGCGGCGTAACCCCGACGCGCTGTGCCACCGCCCTGATCGAGACCGCCTTGGCGTGGCCGGTTTCGAGCAGCAACTCGGTGGCCGCGTCGAGTATTTCGTCGCGCAATTGCTCACCGGAGCCACGCGGCGCGCGGCGCCTCCGCAGCGGCTGGATCGTCACGCTATCCAGTGTCCGTCATGGATGCCGCGGCTCGTTCCCGTTTATCGACCGGGGGCCACTCGTCAGCAGATTCGCTGAGGCCGATTCGCTCGTGGAGCCGGGCCAGCGGCTTAGGAGCCCACCAGTTCCACCGGCCGAGCACGTGCATGAACGCGGGCACCAGCAGCATGCGGACCAGGGTCGCGTCGGCGAGCACCGCAAGCGTCAGTCCGACGCCGAACATCCGCATGAACGCGACCTGCGCGGCGATCAGCGCGGCGAACGAGATCGACATCAGCAGCGCGGCGGCGGTCACGACGCGGCCGGTCTTGGCCAACCCGAGCGCGACGCTCTCGTCGTTGTCCGCGCGGGTCTTGCCGATGTTGATCCCCGAGTCACTGCGCTCCTGCCCCCCGGATTTCAGCCAGTACTCGCGGATCCGCGATACCAGGAACACCTCGTAGTCCATCGAGAGCCCGAATGCGATGCAGAACAGCAGCACCGGCATGT
>DATFCF010000136.1:0-3454 GCA_035253445.1 Mycobacterium sp. | reverse complement strand
ATCGCTGCCGGGGCACAGACCCGAAAGAGGATTGTCATGAAGATTTCCGATACCCGCACCGGTGCCGAGGAGGGTGCGCGATGAGCAAGATCGTCGCCGTGGTCGGCACCTCGCACAGCCCGATGCTCGGCATGGAACCGGAACGGATGTGGCGCCTACGCGCCGAGAACGACGCCGACAACGACTACGACCTCTTCGATCAGAATGGGGACATCCGCAGGTTCGACGAACTGGTCGCCGCGGCCGACGGACGCTACGACGACGACCTGTCCCTGGATGTATGGAATGAGAAATACAGCAACGCACTTGCGTGTGTGGACCGCCTGCGTGAGGAACTGATTGAGCTGAAACCGGACCTGCTGGTGGTGATCGGCGACGATCAGGAAGAGCTGTTCACCCCGCGCAATCAACCGGCGATCGCGGTGTACTACGGGGAGAAGATCGAGACGCACACGCCGATCGACATGGGTAGTGCGTTGCTCAGCGAGGTCCAGCGCGACCTCGGAATGGACGGCGAAATCTACCCCGCCCACCCGCAGGCCGCACTGCACATCATCAAAGAGCTCATTTCCCGAGACTTCGACATCGCGACCAGCTCGGAGACCGAAACCGAAGGCGGCTTCGGCCATGCCTTCGCCTGGGTGGTCGGACGCATGCTCAAGAACATCACCATCCCTATGGTGCCTGTGCTCATCAACACCTACTACCCACCCAACCAGCCGACCCCGGGTCGCTGCTACGACCTCGGCCGCGCATTATCCGCTGCGGCCGACTCGCTACCCGGTGATCTCCGCGTTGCCGTGGTGGCGTCGGGAGGCTTGAGCCACTTCGTCGTCAACGACGAACTCGATCGCCGGATTCTCGAGGCCATGCGCACCCACGACGAGACCACGTTGCGCACATTGCCGGTGGAGCAACTCGATTCGGGCACCTCCGAGGTTCGCAACTGGATCGCCGCCGCGGGATCCGGTGAGCACCTGACGCACCGTTGGAGCGAATACATTCCGGCGTGGCGGAGCGCCGCTGGCACCGGGGTGGGTCTGGCATTCGGGTTGTGGACATGAGCACGCACGACAAGCTGGTGGCATTGGACACCTGCACGGTCTCCGACGCACTCGACTCCCTCGGCCTGCAGGGCGCCGCACTGGGCCTACACGCGGTCGCCGGCGAGCGGCGGATCGCAGGCGAAGCCGTCACCGTCGACCTGATCGAAGCCGACAGCACAACCACCTCGCCGAGGCATCTGTGCACCGCTGCTGTCGACGCATCCGGCCCCGACAAGGTCATCGTCGTCGCTCACCACGGACGCACCCACGTGGCGGGGTGGGGTGGGGTGCTGTCCGCTGGAGCGGTCGCCCGCGACACCGAAGGAGTGATCGTCGATGGAGCAGTGCGGGATCTGGACGAGGCCCGCCAGTTCGGTCTGACCTTGTACGCAGCGACAGCAGTACCGGTGACCGCACGCAAACGCATCGTCGAACGGGACTGGAACATCACTGTCGAGATCGCCGGCGTGCGGGTCGATCCCGGTGACTACGTGCTCGCCGACGGCAGCGGAGTCGTCTTCATTCCGCGAGATCGCCTCGACGAGATCCTCAGCATCGCCGAAACCATCGCCGCCAAGGAAGCCCAGATGCTTGCCCGCGTTCGCGCCGGCGAACCGGTGGCAACGGTGATGAGCGCCAACTACGAAACCATGCTCGACCGAGAGGCTCTGCGATGACCGATCACGCACAGATAACCGAAGAACTGTCCACACTCGACACCAGTCACCTCAGTGATGCACTGGACAAAATCGGTATCAACGGGCAATGCGCAGGGCTACTCCCACTCGATCGGTCGGTCCGGCTGGTCGGCCGTGCGTTCACCGTCCGCTACGTTCCCGTCGGCGACGACGCGGGGACCGTTGGCGACTACGTCGACGATCTCGAACCCGGAACCGTTGTGGTCCTCGACAACGCCGGCCGACTCGACGCCACCGTGTGGGGTGACCTGCTCACCGCAACAGCCTCGCACCGCGGCATCTCAGGCACGGTCATCGACGGTGTCTGCCGCGACTCGGACTGTGCTCTGGATTTGAAGTATCCGGTCTTCAGCCGGTCACGCTGGATGCGCACCGGTAAGGACCGCGTGCGGGTCGACGGCTACAACCTGCCGGTCTCTGTCGGCGGGGTACGGGTCGAGCAGGGCGACTGGCTGGTCGGCGACGCTGACGGTGTGGTGTCTGTTCCGGTTCGCCGGGTCGAGGAAATCATCGACATCGCCGCCGGTATCCGAGACACCGAAGACCGGATCCGCACCGCTGTCCGATCAGGACAGACTCTGGTCGAGGCGCGCCGAGCTCACGGCTACCACGCACTGCAGACACGAGAGAGGAATTGAATCATGTTCTCCTACAACATTATCGACGTCGCAGTGGTAGGCGCTGGACCCGCCGGGTTGACCGCTGCCATACAGCTGGCGCAACTCGGCGTCGACGTCACGGTCTTCGAGCGGCGGAGCACGACCTCGCATCTGCCGCGAGCACATCTGCTCAATCAACGCACCATGGAAATCTTCGAAACCATGGGGGTCGCCGACGACGTCTACGAGCTCTCCCCGCCAGAGGATCGGTGGCATCGAGTCGGCTGGTATACATCACTCGCCGGTGACCGCGCAGGACAGGGTCGCGAAATCGGCCACATCCACGCCTGGGGCAGCGGACCCGACCGGGAGCGTTACGACGCAGCGAGCCCCAATCGCTACGCCAACGTCCCCCAGATGCGACTCGATCCGCTGCTGCGCAAACACGCCGAGATTCGATGTCCCGGAAAAGTGCACTACGGGCACGAAGTGATCGACCTCCGCCAGCACGAAGATCACGTCGAACTCGACGTGCACGCTACCGCCGCTGATACGACCCAGACAGTGCGCGCGCGCTACGTGATCGCCGCTGACGGCGGGCGGGTGTGCTCGAAGTTGATGAACGTGGCGATGGAAGGACCTACCCAGCTACTGAACATGGTCAGCATGCACGTCACCGCCGACCTCTCGTCCTGGGCCGTCGACGACGAAGTGCTGCTCTACTACTTCGTCGACCCGCACGGCAAAGGATCGTTCCGGGGAAGCATCTGCGCCATGGGACCCGACCGATGGGGAACGGACTCCCGCGAATGGGCGTTCCATCAGGCGTACGCCTGGGGCGACCCGGCCGCGAAGGATGCCGACACCCTGATTACCCGGGTACGGGACATGCTCGGCATTCCGGACCTCGAGTTCGAGGTACACGCGATCAGCCATTGGGAATTCGAGGGTGTCACCGCAGCCCAGTACCGAGCCGGCAACGTCTTCCTTGTTGGAAACGCTGCCCACCGTCACCCCCCGACTGGCGGTCTCGGACTCAATACCGCAGTCCAAGATGTCGACAACCTCACCTGGAAGCTGAAACAGGTTATCAGTGGGCATGCCGCAGACG
>DATFCF010000135.1:0-4507 GCA_035253445.1 Mycobacterium sp. | reverse complement strand
TTTGTCGTACCGGGGTGTGATGATGGGGTCATGTCCTCGACCGCATCCTCTGACACCGCGGCTCTGGTGAGCCCGTGTGAGCGTGCTGAGGTGTTGTTCGAGGAGTTGTCGGAGCTGTCGGGTCAGCGCAACGCGATTGATGGGCGCATCGTGGAGATCGTCGCGGAGCTGGATCGTGACGGGCTGTGGGGCTTGACCGGTGCGCGGTCGGTGTCGGCGATGGTGGCCTGGAAGCTGGGCTCGTCATCTCACAACGCCGGCACGATCGCGACGGTGGCACACCGGCTTGAGGAGTTTCCGCGCTGCGCCCAGGGTATGCGGGAGGGCCGGCTGTCGTTGGATCAGGTTGGGGTCATCGCCGGGCAGGCCGCCGATGGATCTGATGAGCATTATGCCGAGTTGGCCTCGGTCGCTACGGTCAATCAGTTGCGCACCGCGGTCAAGCTCGAACCGCGACCCGAACCCGAGTCTGATCCTCGGCCGGAACCGCAGCGGTCGATCACCAAGACCAGCGACGGGCAGGGCTCCTGCTACCGGATCAAGCTTGCGCACACCGATGCCGCGAAGTTCGATGCGGCCTTGCAGTCTCATCGTGATGCGCTGTTCGCCGAGTGGAAGCGCGATCACGACGAGGGTGCGGAAGCTTCCGATCAGCGGCCGCCGTTGCCCACCACGGGTGAGGCGTTCATGCGGCTGGTTGATGCGGGGTGGGACGCCGAGGCCGCGCGCCGCCCGCATGGGCAGCACACCACGGTGGTGGTGCATCTGGATGTCAAGGAACGCATCGCTGCGCTGCATCTGGGTCCGCTGCTGTCCGACTCCGACCGCCAATACCTGACCTGTGATGCCACGTGTGAGGTGTGGTTCGAACGCGACGGGCAGGTGATCGGGTCGGGGCGCGCGACGCGGGTGATCAGCCGCCGGCTGCGCCGTGCCTTGGAGTACCGCCATCCCACGTGCGCGGTGCCGGGCTGCGGGGCCACCCGCGGTTTGCACGCGCACCACATCCGGCACTGGGAAGACGGCGGGGCCACCGAGTTGTCCAACCTGGTGCTGGTCTGTCCCTATCATCATCGGTTGCACCATCGCGGTGGCATCACCATCACCGGACCTCCAGAGCACCTGTCCGTGACCGACAGTGACGGCCGAGCACTAAGCGCAGCATCGCTGGCCCGCCCGCCGAACCGACCCCCGCCCGCTGTCCCACCGTGCTCGGGGCCTACCGGCGAGCGCGCCGACTGGTGGTGGTACACACCATTCGAACCAAAACCAGCACCAACCAACAACTAAGTTGGTCACCTGTGTAGCGCAGGCCAAGTGGGGTGACATCGGTGTGCGCTGGAACAGCGGCGTCACGCTATTGACCTGTGCCGCACCCGCATTGAGCCGTGGGCCACGGTCGACATCAACGATCTGAGCGTCCGCGCTAGGTCTCGGCGATGCGGTGTAGCGGTGGGTTCGCGAGCAGCTGCCGCGGACCATCGCGCCGCACGTACTTGCAAAGTGACGCCACAGCGCCAAAGTGGGGCCATGCCCAGTGTGCAGCTCAAAGACGTCTCGGAGGACACCCATCGCGTGTTGCCGGAACGCGCTGCGCGCGCACATCAATCTCTGCAGCAATACCTTCGGAGCCGCCTGATCGCTGATGCGAATCAGCCAACGTTGGAGGAGGTTCTCGATCGTGTCGCGACACGAAGCGGTGGCAAGGTGTCGTTTACAGATGCGGTGAGTCACCTTCGGGCAGAACGTGATCGTCGTTGAGGCGGGCGTGGTAGCCGTGGCGCTCGGCGACGACGGGCCGACGGGGCCGACGGGGCCGACGGAGAGCGTGCCAGGGTCCGCCTGACGCCCGTCCACGAGTCGTGCGGCATCTGCTCTCAGATGATCCACGACTTCCTCGGTGGCTCTGCAGACGAATCTACTGCCGCCAGAAGGTGTGCCTGGACACTGTTTTGTCGTCTCGTGGAACTACACGTCGCGGCCCGAAACACGAGTCCGCCAGGCTTCGAAGTGCCCAACCCATCGGTCGAGCGTCTGCTCGTATGGTTCGAGCCACTGGGCGTTCACCGGCTTAACGGTGAATCCGACATGCTGTAACAAACATTCGGTGCCGATCCATAACCGGCTGCGCGCGGCCGCGACACGATCAATTTCGTCTCGAACAGACACCAATTGCTGATCTGCTGACTGAAGCCAAGCCAGTGCAGCAACGGCGAGGCTAGAGCGAAAGCCGCGGTTGCCGCTGTTGCGTCCCCTGTCGATGGCTTCGAGATGCAGTAGCTTCTCGGGATCGCGCAAGAAGTCGGCAGGGTCGGCGAAAGCATGAGCCAGGAGGGCATCCCGGATGGCTGAGCGATGCCCTGTCATCTCGGCAAGTTCGCGAAAGGAATTGATTGCACCGACGGAAAGATCGCCGGCAATAATCGCACGCCAGCGATACAGCACACCTTGCTCCTCGAGTGCCTCGCGGTGGCGACCCTCGGCGTACATTTCGTCGATCGTGACACGCCGGTCTGCAAACCAACCGGCTTCAAAGACACCGTGCGCCCTCCAGCACGACCGCTCAATGGTGGCCTGCCTTGATTCTGATAAAACAGACGCCGCGGCAAGGGCATCGCGAAAGCGGCGGGCGGCAACCAGTGTCAAGACTCGTTGGTACAGGTGCAACTGACTCGGAGCCCGTGCGATCACTTCATCGAAGGACGCAATTGCGTCGTCCCACCGATACGCATTACGAAGCACATAGCTTCGATGCCGGCCAGCATGGCGACTGAGCGGATGATCAGAGTTGAATAGCTTTGTGAGCAGCCAGCATTGGTCATCCAACGATAGAACGTCGGACTTGGCAAGGATGAAGTCGACGAAGCCCTGACCGTAAGCGTTGGCCGCAGACGACGGTACCAATTCATACAGAGCCCGTGTCGACGGCCCGCGGACGACAGCCATCGTCAGCCAGTCGGCGTAGGGCGAATCTTCGTCAACCCCATCGACTACTGCAACGTTGTCGCATACGAGTGTGATCGCGAGGGCCAAAGTCGTGAGGGCAGCCCTAACGGCGCGCGCCTCCATGTGGTTCTCATACTTGATTCGGATAATGCGCAGCGCTGCAGTGGCTGCCGTGACCCAGTCTTGGGCTGACCAACCTCCTGGTAGAGAGTGACCAGCGTCCCTTAGTGCCGCGCGAATCTCGTCGTGCATCGAATATGAAAAGATTTCACCCTGACGTTCGTCGATCATCGGTCTACCCAAGGCCCGCAATGCGCAACCTACGTCGACTCCTGCTGCGGCAGCGACGATCTCGGCGTCAAAGAACGGAAGAACTGCTGCTGCGCGCAGCGCTCGCTGCTCGTCAAGTGGGATGTCTTCGAGGACTCGCTCGACCAGCTGCCCGAGCGAGCCCGTCACGTGTTCAATCGTCAATGGCCCGCGACCATGCTGGATAACATTGGCTGCTACATCGCACGCGATCGCCAAATACTGAGGCAGACCACCCGAGGCGTGTGCTATCTCAGCAGCGACGGTCGGTTCGATGTCCACTTTGTAGTGCTGGCAGGCCATCTCAATGAAGGTCAGTCGATCTGCATGGACGAGTTTGCCGACCGGGTGTTGGCGCGGAGCGCCGACCGTTTCAGGGGGGAGGTTTGGCCATCGAAGCGGACCGCGATGTGGCAGATGAGTCGCGCGTTCGTCGTACCAATCAAGCTCGTTCCGTCCGGTGATCACAAAGAGCACGTTGGGCATTCCGTAGATCAGTCTGTTCAGAAGAGTTTCGTCCGTCCGCCGCGGATCGGCGCGAAGGCGCTCGAAGGTATCGATGAACACGACGATGAGGCGGTCGGGCGCAGTGAGTGTGGACAGCTCGTAGTCCAGAAAACTTGTGAGAGCAACCAGCAATTCTGGTTTGGGGTCATCTTTGGCGGCCTCGTCGATAATTCTCTGCAGGAACGCGGCGTATCCGTCCGACGTCTTGAGCGCCGCCGTACGAAGCTTCTTCTTCTTGATTGCCGCCGCAATGGTCCTGAAGCCTTTGATCCCAAGCTTAATTGGAGAGCCAGGCACGTCTAGGTCGCCCAAAATGTCGATGACGGTATCTGAAATACCTTCTACCGCATCCTGATACTTGGACCGCATGCCCGGCAGTTCCTCGTCGGGGTGTGTTGCCGTCCAATAAGCGTGGAATGCGACGTCAAATGCAGGCCATCTCTTCTGTACCGCCGCAAACGCCTGGCGGATGGCGATGACGGCCTGGATGAGGTCGAGCTTGCCGGTGGACCGAAAGAGATCGATCCGTGCAGTCGCGACAACCCGTGTCAATGGCGGGGCGCCCCAATGGTCTTCGGGGTCGAGTCCGACGGTTATCCACTTTTCCAAGCGCTCAGAGAGCGTCGATTTTCCAATCCCGCCCATACCGTGAAAGGTCAGGACGTTCCTTGCCGCCGGAGACGTATCGGTTGCGTCCATTAGTTGCCGGTGGGATGCGAGCGCATCCATGAACGCTTGGCATTCG
>DATFCF010000134.1:0-3518 GCA_035253445.1 Mycobacterium sp. | reverse complement strand
TAACCGGCCTGAGATCCGGCGTGCTCGATGCTGGCCGGTTCGACACCCTCGCCCAGCATCGCCAGCGCCTCGTTCACGAAGGTGCCGATGACGCGGCTGGTGAAGAAGCCGCGGCTGTCGTTGACGACGATCGGCGTCTTGCCGATCGCCAGCGTGTAATCGAACACCCGGGCCAGCGCTTCGTCAGAAGTCTTCTCGCCCTTGATGATTTCGACCAGCGGCATCTTGTCGACCGGCGAGAAGAAGTGGATCCCGATGAAATCCTCCTGCCGCTTGACGCCGGTCGCCAGACCGGTGATCGGCAGCGTCGAGGTATTCGACCCCAGCAGCGCGTTGGGCTCGACGACGTCCTCGATCTCCTGGAATACCTTGTGCTTGAGATCCTGGCTTTCGAACACGGCCTCGATGACGAAGTCGACGCCCGTGAAATCGGCGGCGTCGGCCGTCGGCGTGATGCGCGCCAGCAGAGCGTCGGACTTCTCCTGAGTCGTCTTGCCCCGCTCGAGCGCCTTGGCCTCGAGCTTCTCCGAATACGCCTTGCCCTTCTGGGCGGCCTCGATGCTGACGTCCTTGAGCACCACGTCGAACCCGGCCTTCGCCGAGACGTAGGCGATGCCGGCGCCCATCATGCCCGCGCCGAGCACACCGATCTTGTTGATCGGTGTCTTGCCGATGCCCTCGGGCCGCGAGCCTCCGCCGTTGATGTGCTGCAGGTCGAAGAAGAACGCCTGAATCATGTTCTTGGCGACCTGACCGGTGACCAGCTGTGTGAAGTAACGGCTCTCGATACGCGTAGCGGTGTCGAAGTCGACCTGCGCACCCTCGACGGCCGCGTCCAGGATGGCCCGCGGCGCGGGCATCGGCGCACCCTTGAGCTGTTTCTTCAGCAGCGCCGGGAACGACGGCAGAATGCCGGCCAGGCCGGGACTGCTCGGGGCGCCGCCGGGCATCTTGTAGCCCTTGGCATCCCACGGCTGGGTGTGCGCTTCCGGGTTGGCCTTGATCCACGCCTTGGCGGCGGGGACCAGCTCCTCGACGGAGGACACCAGCTCGTCGACCAAACCGGTTTCCTTGGCCTTGGCAGGCTTGAACCGGGTGCCCTGCGACAGGACCTCCATGAAGGCCTTCTGGATGCCGAACATCCGCACGGTGCGGGCCACCCCGCCACCACCCGGCAGCAGACCCAGCGTGACCTCGGGCAGGCCGAGCTGGACGCCCTTCACATCTGCCGCGATGCGGTGGTGACACGCCAATGCGATCTCCAAACCACCACCGAGTGCGGCACCGTTGATCGCCGCCACGACGGGCTTGCCCAGCGTCTCCAGCGCGCGCAGGTCCTTCTTCATCGCCTCGGCCGTGCTGAACATCTCGCCGGCGTCCTCGGGGCCGACGTGGATCATGCCCTTGAGGTCACCGCCGGCGAAGAAGGTCTTCTTGGCGCTGGTGATGACGACGCCGGTGATCGAATCCTTCTCGGCGACAAGGCGTTCGACGGCCTTGTGCATGGATTCCTTGTAGTGCTCGTTCATCACGTTGGCCGACCCGGTGGGGTCGTCCAGCGTCAGGGTGACGATGCCGTCGGCATCCTTGTCCCACTGAATAGTGTTTTCCCAAGCAATGGTGTTCTCTGTCATGGTCTTAAACCCTCTCGATGATGGTGGCCACACCCATACCGCCGCCGATGCACAGCGTGACCAGCGCGCGGCGCGCGTTGCGGCGCTCGAGCTCGTCGACCATGGTTCCGGTGATCATGGCGCCGGTGGCGCCCAGCGGGTGACCCATGGCGATGGCGCCACCGTTGACGTTGAGCTTCTCGTCGGGAATGTTCAGGTCCTTCTGGAACTTGAGCACCACCGAGGCGAACGCCTCGTTCAGCTCGAACAGGTCGATGTCGTCGACCGTCAGCCCGGCTCGATCGAGGACCTTGCGGGTGGCCGGGGTGGGGCCGGTCAGCATGATGACCGGATCGGCGCCGCTGGTGGCGGTCGCCACGATGCGCGCCCGCGGGGTCAGGCCCTGCGACTGGCCGGCCTTCTCCGAACCGACGAGCACCAGGGCGGCGCCGTCGACGATGCCCGAACTGTTGCCGCCGGTGTGGACGTGGTTGATCTTCTCCACGTAGTGGTACTTCTGCAGCGCCACATCGTCGAAACCACCCATCGCGCCGATCCCGTCGAACGCGGTCTTGAGCTTGCCCAGGCTCTCCACAGTCGAACCGGGACGCATGTGCTCGTCGTGGTCGAGGACGACCAGACCGTTCTGATCGCGCACCGGCACCACCGACTTGGCGAAGTACCCGCCCGACCACGCCGCAGCGGCTCTCTCCTGCGAACGCGCCGCGTAGGCGTCGACGTCCTCGCGGGAGAAGCCCTCAATGGTGGCGATCAGGTCGGCGCCGATGCCCTGCGGCACGAAACCGACGCGGTAGTTGGTTTCGGGGTCACTGGCCCACGCCCCGCCGTCCGAACCCATCGGAACACGGCTCATCGACTCGACGCCGCCGGCCAGCACGAGGTCGTCCCAGCCGGAACGGACCTTCTGCGCAGCGGTGTTCACGGCCTCCAGGCCTGAGGCGCAGAACCGGTTGAGTTGGAACCCGCCGGTGGTCTCGGGCAGCTTCGCCACAAGTGCTGCCGTGCGGGCGATGTCGCCGCCCTGGTCACCGACGGGCGAGACGACGCCGAGGATGAGGTCGCTGATCAGGTTCTCGTCCAGGTCGGGGAACCGCCGGCGCAGCTCCTCGACCAGACCGACGACCAGGTTCACCGGCTTGACCTCGTTCAGCGAGCCGTTGCGCTGCTTACCGCGCGGCGTGCGGATGGCCTCATAAATGAAGGCTTCTTCGGACATGAAGTATTTCCTGTTCAGCTCGGCTTATTGGGGCCCTGACTACATGGGCGGTTAGTCGTCTGCGCGGCCAGCCTAACAGCCTCGGCCAACCTGTTGGTTGGGCAGTCCGGTGATGCGCCGAACGTTCCTTACCGCTCGACAGACCGCCCGAAATTTCGAGCGGTAAGGAACGTTCGACCGAAACGGGCGACCACCTAAGCTGAGCTGCCATGACGGTATCTCGGCTCAAGCCCTACGCCATCACGGTGTTCGCCGAGATGTCCGCGCTGGCCGCCCGCATCGGCGCGGTGAACCTTGGCCAGGGCTTCCCCGACGAGGACGGCCCGCCGGCGATGCTCAAGACCGCCGAGAATGCGATCGCCGAAGGGGTCAATCAATACCCACCGGGCCTGGGCATCGCGCCGCTGCGCGAAGCGATCGCCGCCCAACGCAAACGTCACTTCGGCACCGAGTACGACCCGGACACCGAGGTGCTCGTCACCGTCGGCGCCACGGAGGCCATCGCCTCGGCGGTGCTCGGCCTTGTCGAGCCTGGCTCCGAGGTCTTGTTGATCGAGCCGTTCTACGACTCCTATTCACCCGTCATCGCGATGGCGGGCTGTGAGCGCCGCGCGGTGCCACTGGTGCAAGACGGCCGCGGCTTCAGGATGGATATCGACGGGCTCCGG
>DATFCF010000133.1:0-17902 GCA_035253445.1 Mycobacterium sp. | reverse complement strand
AAGGCGACCGGGTCGACGTCCTGGTCGCCGACGGCCAGATCGCCGACATCGGTGCTGGGCTGTCCGAGTCCGGAGGACTCGAAAAGGCCGAGCTCGTCGTCGACGCCACCGGTCAGACCCTGCTGCCAGGCTTCGTCGACCTGCACACCCACCTGCGTGAGCCCGGCCGCGAATACGCTGAGGACATCGAGACCGGCTCGGCGGCAGCCGCTTTGGGCGGATATACCGCGGTGTTCGCAATGGCCAACACCAATCCGGTGGCCGACAGCCCCGTCGTCACCGACCACGTCTGGCACCGCGGTCAGCAGGTCGGTCTGGTCGACGTGCACCCCGTCGGGGCCGTCACCATGGGCCTTGCCGGAACTGCGCTCACCGAAATGGGCATGATGAACGCCGGCGCCGGGCAGGTGCGGATGTTCTCCGACGACGGCGTCTGCGTGCACGACCCGCTGCTCATGCGCCGCGCACTGGAGTACGCGACCGGCCTGGGCGTGCTCATCGCCCAGCACGCGGAGGAGCCCCGGCTGACCGTCGGCGCCGTCGCCCATGAGGGACCCAACGCCGCCCGGCTCGGCCTTGCCGGCTGGCCGCGCGCCGCCGAGGAATCCATCGTCGCCCGCGACGCGCTGCTGGCCCGTGACGCCGGAGCCAGGGTGCACATCTGCCACGCATCCACCGCAGGCACCGTCGAGATCATCAGATGGGCGAAGGCGCAAGGCATTTCGATCACCGCCGAGGTGACGCCGCACCACCTCCTGCTCGACGACGGACGGTTGGCTACCTACGACGGCCGCAACCGGGTCAATCCGCCGCTGCGCGAGGCCGCCGACGCGGAGGCGCTGCGTCAGGCGTTGGCCGACGGGGTCATCGACTGCGTGGCCACCGACCACGCTCCGCATGCCGAACACGAGAAGTTCTGCGAGTTCTCGGCCGCCAGGCCCGGCATGCTCGGCCTGCAAACCGCTTTGTCGGTGGTGGTCGAGACGATGGTGCGGCCCGGCCTGCTGACGTGGCGCGACGTCGCGCGCGTGATGAGTGAGAACCCGGCCCGCATCGTCGGGTTACCCGACCACGGACGGCCTCTGGAGATCGGCGAGCCGGCCAACCTGACGGTCGTCGACCCCGACGCCACCTGGACCGTCGCCGGATCGGACTTGGCCAGCCGCTCGGACAACACCCCGTTCGAATCCATGGAGCTGCCTGCGGCCGTCACCCTGACATTGTTGCGGGGCAAGGTCACCGCACGCGATGGAAAGAGCGCGGCGTGAATACCGAGCGAGTAGCGCAGGCGGATCGCGCATGAATACCGGAACGCTCGTCGCGTCGTTGATCGTAGCCGCGGTGTTCGCTGTGCTTGTCGGGTTTCTGATCCGGCAGATGATGCGTGGCTGGTTGCGCCGCGCGCAGCGGCAAGCCGAGCTGATCGGCACGCTGCCGTCGCTGCCGGACACCGTAGGAGCGGCCGTGATCCCCGCGACCAAGGGCTTGTACGTCGGCAGCACGCTGGTGCCGAACTGGAATGACCGCGTCGCCGTCGGTGACCTCGGCTACCGCGCCAAGGCCGTGCTGACCCGTTACCCCGAAGGAATCATGTTGCAGCGCACCGGCGCCGGCCCGATCTGGATACCCAACGATGCGATCACGGCGATCCGCACCGAGCGGGGCGTCGCGGGCAAGGTGATCGGAGAGGGAGGCGTCCTGGCGATCCGGTGGCGGCTGCCTTCGGGAACCGAGATCGACACCGGCTTTCGCGCCGACAACCGTGCGGAATACGACCAATGGCTCAAGGAGGCGGCGTGAGTTCGAGCGAGAAGCGCTGCGGATCGCGCATGTCCAAGGCGGTGCTGGTCCTCGAGGACGGGCGGATTTTCACCGGAACGACGTTCGGGGCGCTCGGGCAGACGCTGGGCGAAGCGGTGTTCTCCACCGGCATGTCGGGTTACCAGGAGACGCTTACCGATCCGAGTTACCACGGGCAGATCGTGGTGGCCACTGCGCCGCAGATCGGCAACACCGGCTGGAACCGCGAGGATGCCGAAAGCCGTGGCGACAAGATCTGGGTGGCGGGCTACGCGGTGCGGGACCCGTCGCCTCGCGCGTCCAACTGGCGGGCCACGGGGACGCTGGATGACGAATTGGTCCGCCAGGGCGTGGTGGGGATTGCGGGCATCGACACCCGCGCGGTCGTGCGCCATCTGCGCAGCCGCGGCTCGATGAAGGCCGGCGTGTTTTCCTCTGACGCGCTTGCCGACCCCGAGGAACTGCTGAACCGGGTACGCAGCCAGCCGTCGATGCTCGGCGCCAACCTGGCCGGGCAGGTCAGCACCGAGGCGACCTATGTCGTGGAACCCGATGGCCCGCAGCGCTTCACCGTCGCCGCGATCGATCTGGGCATCAAGACCAACACCCCGCGCAACTTCGCCCGCCGCGGCATCCGCAGCCACGTGATGCCGTCGACAGTGGACTTCGAGCAGATCGCCGAACTGAAGCCGGACGGGGTGTTCCTTTCCAACGGGCCAGGCGATCCGGCCACCGCCGATCACATCGTCGGCGTCACCCGCGAGGTGCTCGGTGCGGGAATTCCGTTGTTCGGCATCTGCTTCGGCAACCAGATCCTGGGCAGGGCACTGGGCCGCTCGACATACAAGATGGTGTTCGGGCATCGCGGTATCAATGTGCCCGTCATCGACCACGCCACCGGTCGCGTCGCGGTGACCGCGCAGAATCACGGCTTCGCCCTCGAGGGTGAGGCGGGGGAGCGGTTCGATACTCCGTTCGGTGCTGCGGAGGTCAGCCACACCTGCGCGAACGACGGCGTCGTCGAGGGCATCAAACTTGTTGGCGGCCGCGCCTTTTCGGTGCAGTACCACCCGGAAGCGGCCGCCGGTCCACATGATGCCGAGTACTTGTTCGACCAGTTCGTCGACCTGATGGCGGGGGAGAAGCGATGACGCCCCCCGCGGTAGAGAGCGGAGCGGATAATGCCGAGGCGGACTGACCTCAACCACGTTCTGGTGATCGGTTCCGGGCCGATCGTCATCGGCCAGGCGTGTGAATTCGACTACTCCGGGACGCAAGCCTGCCGAGTGCTGAGGGCCGAGGGGCTACAGGTGAGCCTGGTCAACTCGAACCCGGCGACGATCATGACCGACCCGGAGTTCGCCGACCACACCTACGTCGAGCCGATCACTGCGGCGTTCGTCGAGCGTGTCATCGCCCAACAGGCCGAGCGCGGAAACAAGATCGACGCGCTGCTGGCCACCCTCGGCGGGCAGACCGCGCTCAACACCGCTGTCGCGCTGTACGAGAACGGCGCATTGGAGCGTTATGGCGTTGAACTGATCGGCGCCGACTTCGAGGCCATCCAGCGCGGAGAAGACCGGCAGCGGTTCAAGGACATCGTCGCCAAGGTGGGCGGTGAATCCGCCCGCTCCCGAGTGTGTTTCACCATGGACGAGGTCCGCGAGACCGTCGAGGAACTCGGCCTTCCGGTAGTGGTGCGGCCGTCGTTCACGATGGGCGGGCTCGGCTCTGGCATGGCCTATTCGGCCGAGGACGTCGATCGGATGGCCGGTGACGGGCTCGCAGCATCGCCGAGCGCCAACGTGCTCATCGAGGAATCGATCTTCGGCTGGAAGGAATTCGAGCTCGAGCTGATGCGCGACGGCCACGACAACGTGGTGGTGGTGTGCTCGATCGAGAACGTCGACCCGATGGGCGTACACACCGGCGACTCCGTGACCGTCGCGCCCGCGATGACGCTGACCGACCGCGAATACCAGAAGATGCGCGACCTCGGCATCGCGATCCTGCGCGAGGTCGGCGTCGACACCGGCGGCTGCAACATCCAATTCGCGGTCAACCCCACCGACGGGCGCCTCATCGTCATCGAGATGAACCCGCGGGTGTCGCGGTCAAGCGCCTTGGCGTCCAAGGCCACCGGCTTCCCGATCGCCAAGATCGCCGCCAAGCTGGCGATCGGTTACACCCTCGACGAGATCCTCAACGACATCACCAAGGAAACCCCCGCCTGCTTTGAACCGACGCTGGACTATGTCGTCGTCAAAGCGCCGCGGTTCGCCTTCGAGAAGTTCCCGGGTGCCGATCCGACGCTGACCACCACGATGAAATCCGTCGGTGAGGCAATGTCGTTGGGCCGCAACTTCATCGAGGCGCTCGGCAAGGTGATGCGTTCCCTCGAGACCGACCGGGCCGGATTCTGGACTAGCGCCGATCCCCCAGAAGACACAGTGACTGTCGACGACCTGCTGGAAGGTCTCAAGAGGCCCACCGACGGACGGCTCTACGACATGGAGCTGGCGCTACGCCTCGGGGCCACCGTCGAACAGGTGTCGCAAGCTTCCGGTGTCGACCCGTGGTTCGTCGAGCAGATCGCCGGCCTCGTCGCATTGCGCGCGGAGTTGTCCGACGCCCCCGTCCTCGACGAGCAGCTGTTGCGCCGCAGCAAGCACCATGGCCTCTCCGACCGTCAGATCGCCGCGCTGCGACCCGAATTGGCCGGCGAGGTCGGCGTGCGCGCCCTGCGCCGACGGTTGGGCATCCATCCGGTGTTCAAGACCGTCGACACCTGCGCGGCCGAGTTCGAGGCCAAGACGCCGTACCACTACAGCAGCTACGAACTCGACCCCGCGGCCGAGACCGAGGTCGCCCCGCAGGCCGACAAGCCGAAGGTGCTGATTCTCGGTTCGGGACCGAACCGCATCGGACAGGGCATCGAGTTCGACTACAGCTGCGTGCACGCGGCGACCACGCTGAGTGCGGCCGGGTTCGAGACCGTGATGATCAACTGCAACCCCGAGACGGTGTCCACCGACTATGACACCGCCGACCGGCTCTACTTCGAACCGCTGACGTTCGAGGACGTCCTGGAGATCTATTACGCCGAACAGCAGTCCGGCACAGGCGGTCCCGGCGTCGTCGGCGCCATCGTGCAGCTGGGCGGGCAGACCCCGCTGGGCCTGGCGGAACGGCTCGAGCAAGCCGGCGTGCCGATCGTCGGCACCAGCCCGAAGGCTATCGATCTGGCGGAGGACCGCGGCGCGTTCGGCGAGGTGCTGCGGGCGGCGGGGCTGCCGGCACCGAGGTTCGGCATGGCCACCAGCTTCGAGCAGGCGCGGCGGATCGCCGCCGACATCGGCTACCCGGTCCTGGTGCGTCCGTCCTACGTGCTGGGCGGGCGCGGAATGGAGATCGTCTACGACGACGCCACGCTGGAGGGTTACATCACCCGCGCCACCCAGCTGTCGCCAGAGCATCCCGTGCTGGTCGACCGGTTCCTCGAGGACGCCATCGAGATCGACGTCGACGCGCTCTGCGACGGTACCGAGGTCTACATCGGCGGCATCATGGAGCACATCGAGGAGGCCGGCATCCATTCCGGTGACTCGGCGTGCGCATTGCCGCCGGTGACCTTGGGCCGCAGCGACATCGAGTCGGTGCGGCGCGCCACCGAGGCGATCGCACACGGCATCGGCGTGGTGGGATTGCTGAACGTGCAGTACGCGCTCAAGGATGACGTGCTCTATGTGCTGGAGGCCAATCCGCGAGCCAGCCGCACCGTGCCGTTCGTGTCCAAGGCCACCGCAGTGCCGCTGGCGAAAGCATGTGCGCGAATCATGTTGGGTGCCACTGTTTCCCAACTGCGTGACGAAGGCGTGCTGGCGCCCACCGGAGACGGGGCCACCACGGCACGCAACGCGCCCGTCGCGGTCAAGGAGGCGGTGCTGCCGTTCAACCGGTTCCGCAAGGCCGATGGCGCGCAGATCGACTCGCTGCTTGGTCCGGAGATGAAGTCCACCGGCGAGGTGATGGGCATCGATCATGACTTCGGCAGCGCGTTCGCCAAGAGTCAGACCGCTGCCTACGGTTCGTTGCCCGCTGAGGGCACGGTGTTCGTCTCGGTGGCCAACCGGGACAAGCGTTCGCTGGTGTTTCCGGTGAAGCGGCTGGCGGACTTGGGGTTCCGCGTGCTCGCTACGGCTGGTACCGCGGAGATGTTGCGGCGCAACGGCATCCCGTGCGACGAGGTGCGCAAGCATTTCGAGAACCCGGAGGAGGGCCGGCCCGCGATGTCGGCGGTGGACATGATCAAAGCCGGTGAGGTCGACATGGTCATCAACACGCCGTACGGCAATTCCGGTCCACGCATCGACGGCTACGAAATCCGTTCGGCCGCAGTAGCGATGAACATTCCCTGCGTGACGACGGTGCAGGGAGCGTCGGCAGCCGTGCAGGGCATCGAGGCCGGTATTCGCGGCGACATCGGCGTGATGTCACTGCAAGAGCTGCACAGTGCGCTGGAGCGCTAGGTGAGCGTATTCGGCCGGCGCCTGGCCGACGCGGTATCCCTGCGTGGGCCGCTGTGCCCCGGAATCGACCCGCATCCCGAACTGCTTCGAGCGTGGGACCTGACCGTGGACGCCGACGGCGTTGGCAAGTTCTGCGACGTCTGCGTGACGGCCTTCTCCGATTTCGCGGTGGTCAAGCCGCAGGTGGCGTTCTTCGAGGCGTACGGCGCCGCGGGATACGCGGTGCTGGAACGCACGATCGGCGCATTGCGGTCCGCGGGTGTGTTGGTGCTCGCCGACGCCAAACGCGGCGACATCGGTTCGACGATGGCCGCATACGCCGACGCGTGGGCGGGTGACTCGCCGCTGGCGGCCGACGCCGTCACCGCATCGCCGTATCTGGGTTTCGGCTCGCTACAACCGTTGCTCGACAAGGCCGCCGAGCGCGGCCGCGGAGTGTTCGTCCTGGCCGCCACCTCAAATCCGGAGGGCGCCACCGTACAGCGGGCCGACGCCGGCGGGCGTACGGTCGCCCAATCGATCGTCGACGCGGCGGCCGGTTACAACCGAGATCGGCCCGGTTCGGTCGGCGTCGTCGTCGGCGCCACGCTGTCGGACCCCCCCGACCTGAGCGCGCTCGGCGGTCCGGTCTTGGTTCCGGGTGTCGGCGCCCAGGGCGGTCGGCCCGAAGCGCTCGGCGGGTTCGGCGGAGCACAGCCCGGGCAGTTGTTGCCGGCGGTGTCACGCGAAATCCTGCGCGCGGGACCCGATGTCGCCGAATTGCGCGCCGCCGCAGAACGCTTCCGCGACGCGGTGGCATTCCTGGCGTGAGCGCTAGGAGACGGTCCGCCGCCGCACCAGCGCAACGGCAACGACGACGACGCCCAACCCAAGCGCCGCGAGCAAGATCAGGCCGGTGATGTCGCCGCGGTCACGCGTGCGATGGATGACGTGCTGGTAGGTGGTGTCCGATGCCGACTGCTCGAATGTGTAGTCGCCGTTGATGGATGCCGGATCGCCGATGAAGTCGTGCCAGCGGGTCAGGAATACGCCGTCGCCGACATAGCCTGCCAGCGCGGGGGATACGTCGCCAGGCTTGACTCTCCCGGCGAACTCCAGAACCGGCTGCCCGCCCGGAACCGGCATGTCCACCGGGTCCATCCGATGTTCGGCGAGGATGGACAGGTCGACGGTCTGCGGCATCGTCGCCGAGCGGGACAGCCGCATCGGATAGACGACCGAATCGGAGCGAAACGACAGCCGCAGCGGCTGCAGGTCGCCGGTCAGCGACTCGCCTTCGCCGGCAGGAGCGAGCTGGATCGCGACAATCTCCCAGCCGTCCGCGACGTACGGCGCGAGGTTCTGGTCCAGTCCGTCGGGATGAGGAAATCCCTTGTCTGCCAACCATTTCGCCAGCGCCGCCGGGTCGTCAGCCGCCAGCCGGGTGACATCGAAGGGCCCGATCCGCTGACGGTCGATCACGTTCACGCTTTCACCGCCGGGAGCCCCCGCCTCCATCGGCTCTGCGGCCGGTGACAGCCAGTCGAACGTCGGCCACCACGAGTCGCGATACTCCACGCGCGGTGCGGTCAGCCGGCGGATCTCGTCGAACACCTCCGCTTCGCCCAAGGAGACTTCCGCGGCCGACGGCACCGGCATCACCCACGCGGCCTTGTCCGAACTACCGGTGACGTTCAACGACATCAGGACGTCCTCGGTCGTGCCGTCCCAGGTGATGAGGGCGAGTTCGTCGGTGACGGACGCACCGGACCGGTCGGGGATGTACGCGCCGCAGCCACACGCCCAGGCCGGTGTGGCGATGCTCGACATCAGGCTCCCGGCCAACAACACAAATACGGCGCAGACCGACCGAGCCATGCGTGGCATCGCCCGAATGTACCGGTAGCCGAGGGTTCAAGAGCCGATCGGCGCCGGCTCCTCGACCCGCTTGGCGGCAAGAACCATCAGCGGCGGCAACGCCAGCTCCACCACGAGCATCGCCACGTAGAACGGATGCGGTACGCCGGCGAGGACCAGCGCCAGAAACCGGCCGATGCCGCCTACGAAGAACGCGGCCGCGACGAAGTTGACATAGGTGCGCTTGTGCTCCACGTCGCGCGCGCACCACAAGAGGGCGACGCCGAAGCACAGGAACACCCCGGCGAAGAAGCGGTCCTCGCCATCCATCGTCGGGTTGACGGCGATGGCGCCGATGATCGCCGTCGGCCCGAGGGCCATATGCGCGACCGAGATCCCGATGACGATGACACCGATTAGCGCGAGCAAGACTTGAAATGCGCGACGCATGGATCCTCCGGAGTGCCGCGGACCGATCTACTACGAACCGTAGTTGACCGCCGTCCGCGGCACCAGAGCGGGCTTACAGCGGGATCCAGATTCCGAAGAACCAGAACCCCCAGTTGTTGAAATCAGGGTTGAAGATCGGGGTCACCCAGCTGCCGTTGTAGTTAAACGGCTGATGGTCGAATCGGCCCTGGTCAATGCCGCGCCAGGCCTGATCCGGTGGCGGTGGTCCCCAGCCGGGGTTGTGGTCCCACGGCGACGGACCGCGGTCGGGGCCCCCAGGGCCTCTGTCCCAGCCACCTGGCCGGCCTCCTGGGTGGTCTCCCGGCCCGCCTGGGTGGTCGCACCACTGAGGGTTGCAGGGGGGTGGATCAGCGGCCGCGGTGCCCAGACCTGCGGTCAAAGCCGATAACGCGAGGCCGGCGGCTATCAGTGAGGTGCCAGCGAGTCGTTTTGCATTCATTTTGCGTGTCCTCTCGGGCTCAAATGGGGTGATGACCCCCGACGAGGCCGAAGTTAGGCAGCCAAACTGCCCGCGGACTGCCGTCCGGCTGCGACACGGCTGTCAACGGAGTCGTCAGGCGACGCGGTCGCAACCCGCCCGCGACACGCCCGACACGCTATGACCAGGCAAAATTTTCTGAACGTCGCGACGTCAGGGGTCTCCGGCCACCTGGCCGGACACCCCCGGTGGTACCGCCACCGACGACTCTGTACTCCAAAACCCTTGATATGCAGGCACTTCCGGCTAAACGCGGGTGTCAGGACCGTCTTTTCGGCCGTTCGGACGGCGTTCCCGGCAACCTCGGGACGCCACTACACGCTGGGCTTTTGACCCCATAACCAGGGGGTGGGGTTAGCTTTCGTCAGTTTGCGTGGGTACGGTCGTCGTCGCTGGCTGGTTTAACCCCCAGCCGAGACAAAACAATGATGGTGACGATACGGAGGAACCCGTGGCCCTTCCCCAGTTGACCGACGAACAGCGCGCGGCAGCGTTGGAGAAGGCTGCTGCCGCACGTCGAGCACGTGCCGAACTCAAAGATCGGCTCAAGCGCGGCGGCACCAACCTCAAGCAGGTGCTCAAGGATGCCGAGACCGACGAGGTCTTGGGCAAGATGAAGGTTTCTGCGCTCCTGGAGGCGTTGCCCAAGGTCGGCAAGGTCAAGGCGCAAGAAATCATGACCGAGCTCGAAATCGCCCCGACCCGCCGCCTGCGTGGCCTCGGCGATCGTCAGCGGAAGGCTCTGCTGGAAAAGTTCGACTTCTCGTAAGGGAGGTCGGTGAGCGAAGGCGGAGGGCCGGGCAGCGCCAAGGCCCCGGTCGTGGTGCTGTCCGGCCCGTCTGCCGTCGGGAAATCCACAGTTGTCCGCTGCCTGCGTGACCGCGTGCCCGACCTGCACTTTTCCGTTTCCGTGACCACCCGGGCGCCACGTCCCGGGGAGGTCGACGGCGTCGACTACTCGTTCGTGACGGCCGAACAGTTCCAGCAGCTGATCGACGAGGGCGCGCTGCTGGAATGGGCGGAGATCCACGGCGGCCTGCACCGATCCGGCACGCCCGCCGCGCCCATCCGCGCGGCGACCCAGGCCGGACATCCCGTACTCATCGAGGTTGACCTGGCCGGCGCACGGGCCGTCAAGAAGTCCATGCCAGAGGCGATCACGGTGTTCCTCGCCCCGCCCAGCTGGGAGGCGCTTGAGAGCCGGCTGGCCGGGCGCGGCACCGAGACCCCGGAAGTGATGGCCCGCAGGTTAGCCACCGCGCGGGCCGAATTGGCCGCCAAGGACGACTTCGACGAGGTGGTCGTGAACAGCCAATTGGAGTCTGCCTGCGCCGAATTGGTAACCTTGCTGGTGAGCCCCCGATAGTTTGTGCGCCTCACCGGGCGTGGGGTCCCGAGCACCACTCAATTTTCAGGAGACCTTCTACGTGAGCACCCCGCACGCCGACGCGCAGCTGGCCGCTGTGGACGACATCGACACGTCCGCCGCCGGCGCCTACGACACGCCTTTGGGCATCACCAACCCGCCCATCGACGAGTTGCTTGATCGCGCGTCGAGCAAGTATGCGCTGGTGATCTACGCCGCCAAGCGCGCCAGGCAGATCAACGACTACTACAACCAGCTCGGCGACGGCATCCTCGAATACGTCGGCCCGCTGGTCGAGCCCGGCCTCCAGGAAAAGCCGCTGTCGATCGCGCTTCGCGAGATCCACTCTGACCTGCTCGAGCACACCGAGGGCGAGTAAGCCAAGGCCTGGCCGCGATGAGCCTCTCGGGCGAAGAGCAGACGACGTGAGTACGGACCGTAAACGGATCATCGTCGGCGTCGCCGGTGGCATCGCTGCCTACAAGGCCGCGACGGTGGTCCGTCAGCTCACCGAGGTCGGCCACTCGGTGCAGGTCGTCCCTACCGAGTCCGCGTTGCGGTTCGTCGGCGCCGCCACCTTCGAAGCCCTTTCCGGGAACCCGGTCCACACCGGGGTCTGGGACGACGTCCACGAGGTGCCGCACGTTCGGTTCGGCCAGGAAGCAGATCTCGTCGTAGTGGCTCCAGCCACCGCGGACCTGCTCGCACGTGCCGTGTCGGGCCGCGCCGACGACCTGCTGACCGCCACGCTGCTGACCGCCCGATGTCCCGTGATGTTCGCGCCGGCCATGCACACCGAGATGTGGTTTCACCCCGCGACCGTCGACAACGTCGCCACGCTGCGCCGTCGCGGCGCGATCGTCTTGGAACCCGCGTCAGGCCGGCTGACCGGAGCCGACAGCGGCGCCGGCCGGCTGCCGGAAGCCGAGGAGATCACCACGCTGGCCCAACTGCTGCTGGCCCGCGGCGACGCCCTGCCGTATGACCTGGCGGGCGTCAAGGTGCTGGTGACCGCGGGCGGCACCCGCGAACCGATCGACCCGGTGCGTTTCATCGGCAACCGCAGCTCCGGCAAGCAGGGCTATGCGATGGCCAGGGTGATGGCCCAGCGCGGCGCCGATGTCACGCTCATCGCGGGCAACACCGCCGGGCTCGTCGACCCGGCGGGCGTCGACGTCGTCCACGTCGGCTCTGCCGCGCAGCTCAAAGACGCCGTCTCCAAGCACGCGCCGGACGCGCATGTGCTGGTGATGGCCGCCGCGGTTGCCGACTTCCGGCCCGCCCACCTCGCCACGAGCAAGATCAAGAAGGGACCCGAAAGCGAAGGGGAACCCTCGATCGAGCTCACTCGCACCGACGACGTGTTGGCGGGTGCGGTGCGGGCCCGCACCGACGGCCAGTTGCCCAACATGCGGGCGATCGTCGGGTTCGCTGCCGAAACCGGTGATGCTAACGGCGACGTGCTCTTCCACGCAAGGGCCAAACTGCGGCGCAAGGGCTGTGATTTGCTCGTGGTCAATGCCGTGGGTGAGAATCGGGCGTTCGAAGTGGACAACAACGACGGATGGCTGCTGGCGGCCGACGGCACGGAGTCTGCTCTGGAGCACGGTTCGAAAACTTTGATGGCCAGCCGTATCGTGGACGCGATCGTGGCCGTTCTGCACACCGGCAGCGAGTAATTCGGACCACGCATCAGGTGCGCCAAAGGTTGTACGCGACGCGGATATAATTTGACTGACTAAGTTTTGAAAGGGATCACACCGTGAGCAAAGCTCGGCTGTTTACCAGTGAGTCGGTAACTGAGGGCCACCCCGACAAGATCTGTGACGCCATCAGCGATTCGGTGCTCGACGCATTGCTCGCGCAGGATCCGCGCTCGCGCGTGGCCGTCGAAACGCTCGTCACCACCGGCCAGGTGCACGTCGCCGGCGAGGTCACCACGTCCGCTTACGCCGACATCCCCACGATCGTGCGCGAGCGGATCCTCGAGATCGGCTACGACTCGTCGGAGAAGGGTTTCGACGGAGCGACCGCCGGTGTGAACATCGCGATCGGATCGCAGTCGCCTGACATCGCCCAAGGCGTCGACACCGCCTATGAGGCTCGCGTGGAGGGCGAAAGCGATCCGCTGGACGCTCAGGGCGCCGGTGACCAGGGCCTGATGTTCGGCTACGCCATCAAGGACACGCCGGAGCTCATGCCGCTGCCGATCGCGCTGGCCCACCGGCTGGCCCGCCGCCTGACCGAGGTGCGCAAGAACGGCGTCGTCGACTACCTGCGGCCGGACGGTAAGACCCAGGTCACCATCCAGTACGACGGCTGGACGCCGGTGCGGTTGGACACCGTGGTGCTGTCCACGCAGCACGCCGACGGCATCGACCTGGAGGCCACCCTCACCCCCGACATTCGCGAGAAGGTCGTCAACACCGTCCTCGGCGACCTCGCCCACGAGACGCTCGACACCTCGGACTACCGGCTGCTGGTCAATCCGACGGGCAAGTTCGTGCTGGGCGGTCCGATGGGCGACGCCGGCCTGACCGGTCGCAAGATCATCGTCGACACCTACGGCGGATGGGCGCGTCACGGCGGCGGCGCGTTCTCCGGCAAGGATCCGTCCAAGGTGGATCGTTCCGCGGCGTACGCGATGCGCTGGGTGGCAAAGAACGTGGTTGCCGCGGGCCTGGCCGAGCGCGTCGAGGTGCAGGTCGCCTACGCGATCGGCAAGGCCGCGCCCGTCGGTTTGTTCGTCGAGACCTTCGGCAGTGAGTCCGTCGACCCGGCCCGCATCGAGAAGGCCATCACGTCGGTCTTCGATCTGCGGCCCGGCGCGATCATCCGCGACCTGGACCTGCTGCGCCCGATCTACGCGCAGACGGCGGCGTACGGCCACTTCGGCCGCACCGACGTCGAGCTGCCGTGGGAGCAGACCAACAAGGTCGAGGAGCTCAGGGCTTCGGTCTAGAGCGATTTGTGTGCGTTTAGTTGCGGTGAGCGCTCGTGGACGCACACAAGTCGCTCATGGGGTGAACCGGTAGTCGTCGAGCGGGAAGCGGCGGCTGCGCCAGTACGCTTCGAGCGTGCTGGCCGGCCGCAACGGCACATCGCCGTTCTTGTCGAAGTAATAGCTGTTGGCCAGCCGGCAGCTGTCCTGCCAGAAGATCTGCCGGTGCCGTTTGCGCATCATCTCCGCGAAGTAGCGGTCGTTGGCCTCCTGGGTCACCTCGACGCGCCTGGCACTGCGGCGGTTGGCGCGTTTCAGGCAGCGCACGATGTGGTGGGTCTGCGCCTCGATCAGCGCGAAGTACGACGACCCGACGTATCCGTACGGCCCGAACACGGTGAAGAAGTTGGGGAATCCGGGCACGCTCACACCCTCATAGGCCTGCAGTCGGTGATCGTCCCAATAGCCGCTCCATGACCGGCCGCCGGGCCCGGTGACCGGATAAGTCGGCAGATCGTCGGTGTCCATCACCTTGAAACCGGTCGCCAGAATCAGGACATCGACGTCGTGGGATTCGCCCTCGGTGGTCGCGACACCGGACCCGGTGATCTTGTCGATCGGTTCGGTGACCAACCGGACGTTGTCGCGGTTGAACGTGGACAGGTACGTGTTGTGGAAGCCCGGCCGCTTACAGCCGACGGCGTAGCGGGGTGTGAGTTTGTCGCGCACCACCGGGTCGCGCACCTGCTTGCGCAAATAGGCCTCGCCGACCTTCGACATGTTCTTGGCCACCGGGTTGACGGTGAAGTACTGCGCCGCGAGCGGGAACGTGAGCTCGACGTAGGCCTGACTGACCAGGCGCTGGATGGCCCTGCCGCCGGGGATGCGCATGGCGATGCGGGCAGCGCGCGGCAGCGGCACGTCGAACTTGGGAAAGCACCAGATCGGAGTGCGTTGAAAAACGGTGAGTTCCTTGACAATTGGCGCGATCTCGGGGATCACCTGCACCGCCGACGCGCCTGTTCCGATGATCGCGACGCGCTTGCCGGCCAGGTCCAGGTCGTGGTCCCAGCGCGCGGTGTGCATGGTCACTCCGGCGAACGAGTCGACGCCGTCGATATCGGGAAGTTTGGGCGTGATGAGCACGCCGCTGGCGTTGACCAGGAACCGGGCGGTGACGACGTCGCCGGGGTCCGTGCGGATGCGCCACAGGTCTGTCTGGTCGTCGAAGTCGGCGCCGAGCACCTTGGTGTTGAACCGGATCTTGGGGCGCAGATCGTACTTGTCGACGCAGTGCTCGGCGTATGCCTTCAGCTCATGCCCCGGCGCATATGTGCGCGACCACTTCGTACTCTGCTCGAACGAGAACTGGTATGAGAACGACGGAATATCAACGGCGATACCGGGATACGTGTTCCAGTACCAAGTGCCGCCCGGCCCTTCGCCTGCCTCGAGCACCAGGTAGTTGCCAAGACCGGCCCTGTCCAACTCGATGGCGCTGCCGATACCGGAGAAACCGGCACCGACGATGACGGTGTCGTAGTCGGGCAGGGAAGGCAGAAGCTCAGGATCTGTCATAGGGCCTCCCGCCGGTGTGCGATGACGTGCAGGCCGTGCTTGGGCCGCAGTGTCAGCGTCGCCTCCCATTCCACCGGAAAGCCCGGCACCACGTCAAAGGTGAACCGCTGGCTCATGATCGCCGCCATCAGCACCATTTCCATCAGCGCGAAGCTCTGTCCGATGCAGATCCGGCGGCCGCCTCCGAACGGCAGGTACGCCGACCTGGGCCGGTCCTTGCCGGCCTCACCGTAAAAGCGGGTGGGGTCGAAGGTCTCGGGACTCGGCCACCAGCGTTCGTCGTGGTGGATCTGATGAATCGGGATGAGCACCGTGGTGCCGGCGCGGATGTGGTGCCCGTCGATGATGTCGTCCTCGATCGCCTTACGCGCGATCATCCACACCGCGGAGAAGTACCGCTGCGATTCCTGCAGGCAGGCGGTCGTCCACGGCAGGCGGGTCAGATCGGCCGCGCTTGGCCGGCGGCCGCCGAGCACATCGTCGATCTCGGCGAGCATCTGGTCGCGGGCCTGCGGATTCAGCGCCATCAGATACCAGAACCACGACATCGCGTTGGCTGTCGTCTCATGACCGGCGAGCATGAAGGTCAGCGCCTCGTCACGGATCCTCTGCCGCGGCCATGTCCCGTCGTCGGCGTTGAACAACACGTTGAGCAGGTCGGCTGAGTCGGTCGGATGAGCGATCCGCTCATCGAGTACGCCGTTGACCGCGGCGTCCAGCGTGAGCGCCACCTTCTGGCCTTCTCGCAGCGGCGGTGGCAGCGGCACACCCGAGAACGTGCACCAGGTCAACGCGCCGTAGACGGGCCGCGGCATCAACCCCCACAGGCCGATCCTGCCCAGCCGCTCCGTGCGCCGCAGCCCGCGGGTGGTGAGGTCTTTCATGCTGTGCACCAGCGGGCCGAAATCCTGGCTGAAAAGGGCGTTCGCCACCACTCGCAACGTGGCCTCGACCATCGTCGCGTGCATGTCGAATTCCTGCTCGTGCCCAATCGAGTGGGCGGTGACCCGTTCGATCGGATCGATCATCAGGTCGACTATCTCGTTGAGGTGGCGCCGGGCGAAGGTCGGATTGAGCGTGGTCCGGTGCGCCGCCCAGGAGTCGCCTTCGTCGGTCAGCAGGTTGACACCCGCGGCGGCACGAATGGGCTCGTATTCATTGGATTTGACGTATCTCGTCCGGGCCCGGTGCAGCACGTGGTCGACGTAGTCAGGGTGACTGATCGCGACGAATCGTCTTCCGGCGCAGCGGAATCGCGTGATGTCATGCCCACGCGTCCGCGCGAGGAAGCCGCCCTCCGCGTCGAATCCGATGGTGATCGCCTCGCGCGTCATCGTCAACGTGCTCAGTCGCGCCGCTGGTGCCGCCATGAACCAACGGTATGAGTGACAGTCCGCGTTCGGAATGGGACTATCGGACAGAGAGTTGGGAGTTTAGGACACATGGCGTCGACGACGTGGTCACCCGACCTCCGGCGTCCGGTTTACACGACCCGGGTGCTCTGCGAGGTCGCCAACGAGCGCGGCGTCGCGACCTCCGACCTGCTCGCAGGTACCGGGATCGCGCCGGATGACCTCCACGACCCCGAGGCGGTGGTGGTGGCGTCGGACGAGATCGTCGCGGTGCGCGGGCTGCTGGCTGCGCTGCCGGACCACGCCGGGCTGGGCGTAGACGTGGGCAGGCGGTTCCGGTTGACCCATCTCGGCTTGTTCGGCTTCGCTGCGATGTCGTGTGCGACGTTCCGCGAGCTCTTCGACGTCTCGATGCGCTACTTCTCGCTGACCATGCTGAACATCGACGTCAAGCTGTTCGAGGGCGCCGAAAGCTGCCTGCTCGAGTTCGTGGTCGACCATCTACCCGCCGATGTCCGCGGGTTCTTCCTCGAGCGTGATGTCGCCAGCATCGTCATGACGGTTAGCGACTTCGCACTTCCGGTCGTTGCGCGGTATGCCGATCAGCTGACTGTCGAGGCGACCCTTGATCAGGAGGTTGTCGCGCCGTTGCTGGAGCTGTTGCCGGTCGTCAACAAGGAATTCGGCCGTGCGCACAACCGTATTCATTTTCCCCGCGCGATGTTCGACGAGCCACTGCCGCAAGCGGACAGCCACACATTGCAGATGTGCATCGCGCAGTGTGATGTGCTGATGCAGCGTTCTGAACGACGGCGCGGCATCACTGCCGTGGTGCGCTCCAAGCTGTTTCGGGAGTCCGGCCGCTTCCCGGCGCTGCCCGAGGTGGCCGCCGAGCTTGACGTTCACCCGCGCACCCTTCGCCGTCAACTCGCCGACGAGGGCACGTCGTTTCGTGCGCTGCTCAACGAGGCGCGCTCCACGCTGGCCGTCGACCTGCTGTGCAATGTCGGGCTTACCGTGGAGGAAGTGTCAAAGAGGTTGGGTTACACCGACACTTCGACGTTCTGTCACGCCTTCAAGCGCTGGCACGGTGTTCCGCCGAGCGCCTATCCACGCACAAGCTAGGTGCCGGGCCATCTGCCGTCGGCCTTCGCAGCCTCGATCTGGTGCAGGCCGGAATCACGCATGCGCCCCGCTTCGATGAGACGTTGCACCCGTTCGACATTGGATGCCGACCACGGGCTGCGCGGCTTACGGCGACTGAATCTCTGGACGCGGGACACCTCGTCGTACTTGCGGGCCATGCTGTCGATCCAGCCGAAGCACAACGCGACCTCGACGGCCTCGCCGTAGGACATTCCCGGCTCCGGCGCGTTCTTGTTGAAGAGTCGAAGCCAGATCTCCGACGCTTCATCGTGGTTGCGCGACAACCAGTCTTCCCACTCGCACGGCGTGCGAATGTCGAGCACCTCGCGCTCGGTCATCCGGGGTGCAGCGCGGCCTTCAGTGCTGCCAGTCCGCGGTTGGTGGCCTCGGCCGCGGCGGGAACGA
>DATFCF010000132.1:0-5544 GCA_035253445.1 Mycobacterium sp. | reverse complement strand
TCGTGGTCGCGCTGGTGCTGATCGTGGCCGCCGTGCTGTTCGGGTTCGACCTGGGGGTGTGGTTCTCCCTGGCCATGATCGCCCTGGCCGGTGCCTCGATCCTGTACCAGACCCAGACCGTCATGCGGGCCTACCCCGCCGAGGCCTACGTGGGCGCCGCGGTGCAGCTGTTCGCCTCGGTGATGCTGCTGTTCTGGTACGTCCTGCGGTTGCTGTCGCAGCTGCGCCGGTAACCCGTTGGGGCTGGGCGTCCGGATGTGAAAGGCTGGTACGCCCACGAGGTCCTGTGGTGCAGCTTGGAGTGCACGCCGGCCTGTCAAGCCGGAGGCCGCGGGTTCAAATCCCGTCAGGACCGCGCCCGGTCGGGTAGCTCAGTTGGCAGAGCGCGCGCCTGAAAAGCGCGAGGTCACCGGATCGACGCCGGTCCCGACCACCAAGTAAGTGCAGGTCAGAAGGCTGGGGAAATCGCCGTCGTTGTGGACAACGTTCAGGCGTGCCACATACGTGCCACTTCCACAGAGAAACGTGGCGCGGCGCAGCGGTTCATCAGCGCGCGTCGCGTGTCTTCAACGGCACTACTTCGGCGAGTCCTGCTTCACGAGTCATGGCCGCGAGACCGGCCGCGATCTGTTCGTCACGATCCGCCGTCGCGTGCTGGTAGATCATCGCCGCGCGTGGACTCGCATGTCCGAGACGCGCCATCAACTCCTTCGTCGTCGCGCCCGTGCGCGCGGCGAGCGTGCCGGCGGTGTGACGCAGGTCGTGGAAGCGCAGCCCGGTGAGACCGACCTTCTTCGTTGCCGGTAGCCACACGCGCTTGCGGAACGTGCTGCGGTCGAGCGCGCTCTTCTGCTGCGACGTGAACACATACACGGTCGCGCGGTCGTCGGTGAACTTCCTCATGTGCTTCTCGAGTTCGAGCACAAGGGTGTCGGGCAGCGCAACCACCCGTCGTCCCGCTTCGCTCTTCGGGTCGCCCTCGATCACCTCACCCGAGGCAAGGCGCACCCGCTTGCGACGAACATGAATCGACCTATTAATGAGGTCGACGTCCTTGCGGCGAAGCGCTGCGAGTTCACCGATGCGCAAGCCGCCGAGACCGGCCGTGAGAACAAGGGCCCGGTAACGCTCCGGCACGGCATCGGCGAGCTTGTACAGCTGCGGCAAAGTCGCGAACCGCTGCTCAGCGTGGTGCTCGGCGCCGCCGTTGGCGATGCGGCACGGGCTCTTCGCTATGCGGTCATCGTTCACCGCCTGGGCGAGGATCTGCTTCAGCCGCACGTAGGCCTTCGCAGCGACCGACGCGCCACGCTCGGCCACGAGGTCGGCGTACCAACCGCGCACGTCCTCCGGGGAAATGTCGACGAGGTTCACGCGACCGAGCGACGGGTTGATGTGTAACCGAAGTTGGGTGTCGTAGATCTCGCGTGTGCGCGGCGCGAGGCGGACCTTCGTTTCCAGCCACTCGGCCGCGTAGGTCTCGAGCGGGATCTCGCCGGCGCGCGGGTCGATCCAACCACCGCGTGCCTGTTCAGTCTCGACGTTCGACAGCCAGCGCGACGCGTCGCCCTTGGTGTGGAACGTGGACGGAGCGGTGACGAGGTCGCCCGTGCGGTCGCGGTAGCGCGCCTGCCACTTGCCCGACGGCAACTTGCGAACTGTTCCGAACTGGCGCTTGCCCATTCGCGATCCTCCTCACCGAGGTGTCGGCAACCGAGTGTGGCGCTGCCGCGACGCCGCGTACAGAGGCAATCGCGAAGCCGTTGTCCATGAGTGCCCGCCATTGACCGCCGGTGCCGCTCCACCGTTCTGAAATGAACGAACGAGCGGGCCGCGCCGTCGTCTTAAATCAATGAACACGACAACACTGGCTGTGCGAAGAGCTTGACTCCGCATTTGGCGTGGACGCGACATCGTCCCGTCGCCTGCGATTCGCCATGAGTCGGAACCGCGCCCTCAGATCTCGACTACGACCTCGTTAATCGGGACCTGCAACTCCGTCGAAATCGGCGTGTAAAGGTCAACGTCCGCGGTCTTGGTCTTCAGTGAAACAACCAACGCGTAACGGACCGGTAGCTCGACCCGATCCTTACGCTTGTTGTTCTTCCACCATCCGCCAACTGCATGCACGGCAATGAGCCCGCCGGTCGCGGCGAGGTCGCTCCCGGATCCCTCCCAAATGTCCTGGTGAAGTGAGCCGGTGTTGCGCTGGTTAGGCCCAATCACCCAGTCATCATTTGGGCTGGGCGTACTTCCACCGCCTTCTTCGTTGGCGGCCTCGCGGTTCACGCGGCTGATGAACTTCGCCTGTGTCTCGTTCGGTTGGCTGAGTTCAAATCGCAGCCCGTGCGACGCGTACGCGTAGCGACGTCGCCAGCCGCGGTTTGCCGCTGACGGCTCGACGAAGTACGAGAGCGTGACCCGAAGATCAACGTCCTCCGCGCCCAGTTCATGAAGTACTCCGGTCGGCCAAGGCAACTCGTGAAGTCGGAAGTGACGCAGCTTGAAGTCGGGCCCCGAGAAGGGCACAAACTCGTCCTGCACAACCATCGTCACGGCGCTTCGCGATGATGTCAGCACGGCCTGCTCATCAGGCACACCCCACCCGTATCGCTTCAGCAGGGCGAGCCGCTTCACCTTGCCCGCCTCGTTTTGGATCACCTCGCGCATAGTTGGAGTCCACTCCGCGTGATGAACTAACAACGCCCGAACGGTTTCGGGCCAGTACGCCGGGTACATCGCCATTGTCATCGCCGCCAGCCGGCTCACCTGAGCAGTGGCGGCAGATGTGGCATTCATAGACACAAGTTCGTCGTCGTCATGGTGGCCGGTCGTAAGCACCGACAGCAGCGGATGCCGATCGTGGAAGTCCACGCCATCGGTTAGGACGTTTCCGCCCTCCATACAGACGTCCGGCTTCGCCGGCCACGACTTCCCGCCAGCGATGACGCCCGTCCGGCTGTGAGGCGAAATGTCGCCTGCCGCGGCAAGCGGTCGCCAACCAGCAAAGTCGGCATGATCGGGCACGGCCGTCAGGTCCGTCGCGGCGCCGACAGTGAGCACGTTCCATGCCTGCGCTGGGTCGCAAATGGGTGACAGATCGCTCTTTTGCCGATAGTCAATCTCGTAAGTACCCGACACGTTGCCTGCGGCGACGACGACTAGACGCGTAGCCTTCGACGACGGTGGACCGAGCAACGCAAGGCCATCATCCGACCGGCCGATATCGGTGCCAACAGCGAGCGCGTCGAGAGCCGCCGACCACAGGCTCGGCGTTCCCGGGCCGTCCCCACGCGCCGTGATTGGGAAGCAAAATACGCGTCGCCTAGGATTGGCGGCCTCGGGCGCGGCGAACGCTTCGGCGGTGACAACGCCGTAGACCTCCGGGTCGTGGAACTGCGTTTTGCTGTCGTGGAGCAGTTTTACCGACTCGAGCCGGTGGCGCAGGGTGACGGAGTCGCTTCCGAGCAGCGGTCGGTCAAGAGGTCCGTACAGGGCGAGGCCCGCCGTCAGAGTCCCGTGTCCTACGACGTCGCCGGCAGGTTCACCCACGACACTGTGCATGTCGGACTCGGATAGCGAGTGCTCCAATAACACATGGGTGCGACGGACTCCGGTGTCGACAACACACACCGCGGGAGCTCCATCAGCGCTGGAGATCACACGTCCGCTGAGGTCATCGAGCAGTTCGTTCTGGTCCTCGAGACTCAGGTCTTCGATGGTGTCCACAAACTGTGGACGTCGGATCTCCGCGAGCGGCACGGCCGTGAACGGCAAGGGCAGAAGGTCGTTCCAGCGGGCCTCTACCCAGAAGATCATGCGCGCATCAAGAGTGAGGTGCCGATCCGCCACGCGCAGTTCGTTGGCCTCGCAGTACGCGGCCAGAAGCGCACCGCCGTCATCTTGGCGACGGAGCCACAACTCCCACCATTGCTTCTGCGTCTCATCGGGCTCGCCATCCGACTGCCACAGATCCCGCAGAACCATGGCGCGGATGCGGGCCATGTTGGCCACTAGCTCACGATTCCTCGGGTGGCCCTTCGGCGAGTCCTTCTCGGTGTCGAGGTAGTCGGCGAAGAGTTTTATGAACGCGTCGCGGTATTGATCGCTGACCCACACGACGGCGCGCTCGGGTTGGTCGCTTGTTGCAGGCAACACCGACAGCAAGAGCCACTTGGGCAGCGGCGCCTTGTGCGTTGTGAACTGCTCTAACGAGTCGACTCTCAGGGGGAAATCCTCGTCAGAGGGTGACCCCTCCACGGTGACGATCGTTCCGAGAGCGGCGAGCTCAGCGAGGTCGTAGTTCTCGCGCTCATGATCTTGATCGCTAAACGCGGCAGCGACTTGCGCTGCCAGTCGCTCTCCGTGCGCCCTGCGCTCGACGTCGCGAACCTTCGGATCGCCACCGCCGCGTCGGGTGAACGCCCGATCCGAGGCGTGAGCGATAACGAGAAGATGCGTTAGTCGTTCGCCTTGGTCAGGCAACTACCGACTTACTCCGCTCATCAATCGCGGCTGTCAGCCCGGCTGTCGACACGGTCTTCTCGCCTCCGAGTAGCGCCGCCTTCGCTGCCGACTCGGCTGCCTTCACGAGCTCAGCATGGCTGAGACCGTCTGCGGCCGCCCGCACGCGCGCCCACGCAATGCCCTTTCCGAGCGAGCCGAGGCGACCCTTTAGCACCGCGACCGCCTGCTCCTGATCAGGCCTTGAGTACGTGATCACAACATCGAATCTGCGGAAGAGGGCTCGATCGAGAATCCCGCGGTGGTTTGTAGACGCGACCACCAGGCTCTCGGTGCTTGCGTGCTCGAGGAACACAAGGAAGGAGTTGAGGATTCGCCGCGCTTCGCCGACGTCGTTGCCGGATCGATTGCCGCCCAACGCATCAAACTCGTCGAAGAGATAGACGCCGCGCTGGCTTTCAGTCGCTTCGAATACTTGGCGGAGCTTGGCGCCAGTCTCGCCCATGAACTTGCTGAACACGGCGTCGAGACGGATCGTTAGTAAGGGCACGTTCAACTCGTACGCAAGAACCGCTGCTGTCATCGTCTTGCCGGTGCCGGGTGGCCCCTCAAGCAAGAGTCGGTGCGCGGGATGGAACCCTTGTTCCACCAGCCGATGTCGCTGGCGTTGCTCCGTGATCACCTGATCAAGCTTCGACCGGACTATCGGCGAGACGACGAGGTCGCGCATGCGCACCTCTGGGAACGAGGCCGACACGAGCTCCGAAATCTCGCTCGATGGACGCACAATCGGCGTGACGCTCGCGGTCGTCGTTCGGTTGCGCGCATCCTCGACCAGCTGCTTCAGGTCGGCGGCGAGCCGATGATGTCCTTGTCGCGCTGCTCGCGCTGCTACCTGCATCGCTACCGAGTAAAAGGCCGCGTCGTCGCCAGACGAGTGGCTCTTGACGAGCGCTTTGATGTGATCTGCCGACGCTGCCACGACCCTCCTCCTCGCGGAGAAACTGTACCCACACGGTGCACGCTCTCATCTGTCGTACGTAGCGCCCGCATCCACGTCTGGTGTGGCGGCGTAACTCC
>DATFCF010000131.1:0-17340 GCA_035253445.1 Mycobacterium sp. | reverse complement strand
GTACTGGGTCCTCACGCACTGTTCACCTGTCGAGACGATGATGATCTAGATGACCGCTCAGGCTCTTTCCCCGACCCTGTCCCGTGACGAACTCGAGTTGATCGACGCTTACTGGCGCGCCGCGAATTATCTGTCCGTCGGCCAGATCTACTTGTTGGATAATCCGCTGCTGCGTGAACCACTGGCGCCTGAGCACATCAAACCTCGACTGCTCGGCCACTGGGGCACCACGCCCGGCCTCAACCTGATCTACGCGCATCTGAATCGCGTCATCCGTGACCGCGACGTCAACGCCATCTACATCACCGGCCCTGGTCACGGCGGACCCGGCTTGGTGGCGAACGCGTATCTGGAAGGCACGTATAGCGAGGTTTACACCGGCATCGCCCAAGATGCCGAGGGGATGCGAAAGCTGTTCCGCCAGTTCTCCTTTCCTGGCGGCATTCCGAGTCACGTCGCCGCCGAGACGCCGGGGTCGATCCACGAGGGCGGCGAGCTCGGCTATTCCCTGGTGCACGCCTACGGCGCGGCCTTCGACAACCCGGATCTGGTGGTCGCGTGTGTGATCGGCGATGGGGAGGCCGAGACCGGGCCGCTCGCGGCGAGTTGGCATTCCAACAAGTTCCTCAACCCTGTCACCGACGGCGCGGTGCTGCCGATTCTGCATCTCAACGGCTACAAGATCGCCAACCCGACAGTGCTGGCGCGCATTCCGGCCGACGAGCTCGAGTCGCTGTTCTATGGCTACGGCTACCGGCCCATCACCGTCGCCGGTGACGACCCCGCCAATGTGCACCAGCAGCTGGCCGCCGCCTTCGACGAGGCGTTCGACCAGATCGGGGCGATCCAGCGGGCGGCCCGGCTGGACGGCGAGACCGGCAGGCCGCTGTGGCCGATGATCATCATGCAGACCCCGAAGGGCTGGACCGGGCCCAAGGAAGTCGACGGCAAGAAGGTCGAGGACACCTGGCGGTCACATCAGGTTCCGCTGTCGGAGACGCACACCAACGCCGAGCACATGGCCCAGCTCGAGACGTGGTTGCGCAGCTACGCGCCACAGGAACTGTTCGACGACAACGGTGCACTGCGTCCCGAGCTGAGGAAGCTCGCGCCCACCGGGCAGCGCCGGATGAGTGCCAATCCACACGCCAACGGCGGCCTACTGCTGCGTGATCTGGAGCTGCCGCGGTTCCCCGATTACGCCGTGGCTGTGGACAAACCGGCGATCGACACCGCAGAGGCCACCAAGGTGCTCGGCACGTTCCTGCGCGACGTGATCAGGCGCAACCCCGACAGGTTCCGGCTGATGGGACCCGACGAGACCGCGTCGAACCGGCTGTCGCCGGTATTCGAGACCACCGACAAAGCCTGGCTCGCGGAGACCCTTCCCGACGACGAGCACCTCGGTCCCGAGGGCCGGGTGATGGAGGTGCTCTCCGAGCATCTGTGCCAGGGCTGGCTCGAGGGCTATCTGCTGACCGGACGCCACGGGCTGTTCAACTGCTACGAGGCGTTCGTGCACATTGTGGACTCGATGCTCAACCAGCACGCCAAGTGGTTGTCCAGCAGCTCGCACCTACCGTGGCGGCGGCCCATCGCGTCACTCAATTACCTTCTGACATCCCATGTTTGGCGTCAGGACCACAACGGCGCGTCGCATCAGGACCCGGGATTCATCGACCACGTCGCCAATAAGCGGCCCGAGGTGGTGCGGGTCTATCTGCCGCCGGACGCCAACACGCTGCTGTCTGTCGCCGACCACTGCCTGCGCAGCAGGCAATACGTCAACGTGATCGTGGCAGGCAAGCAGCCCGCCCTGACATATCTGGACATCGACGACGCCATCGCGCACTGCACCCGAGGGCTCGGCATCTGGGACTGGGCGAGCAACGCAACCGGCGCGCCAGACGTCGTGCTGGCCTGCGCCGGCGACATCCCGACGCTGGAGACGCTGGCCGCCGCCGACATCCTGCGGCGCGAACTGCCCGATCTGGCGGTACGCGTGATCAACGTCGTCGACATCATGCGGCTACAGCCCGACAGCGAACACCCGCACGGGCTCTCCGACCACGAGTTCGACGCGCTGTTCACCACGGACACTCCCGTCATCTTCGCCTACCACGGCTATCCCTGGCTGATTCACCGGCTGACCTATCGCCGGACCAATCACGGCCAGCTGCATGTGCGCGGGTTCAAGGAGCGCGGAACCACGACGACACCGTTCGACATGGTGATGCTCAACGACCTGGACCGGTTCCATCTGGTCCTCGACGTCATCGACAGGGTGGACGGGCTGGCCAACCGGGCCGCGCTGCTGCGACAGCGCATGCTCGACGCCCGGCTCGCGGCCCGGCGCTACACCCGCGAGCACGGCGAGGACGACCCAGCGATCTCGGGCTGGACGTGGGATTCGAACTACCAGGCGCCGTCATTGTCCCAGGACACGCGATCGTGACGCTCCCGTAGACTTGGGCGTTGTGTCCGACCAAGCATTGGCAGTTGAGCCTTCGCACCCCCTGGTCGAACAACTTTCCGCGCTGCACCACTTCCGCATTTACGCCGACATCGCCGTGGTTGTGGTCGTACTGGCGCTCACCAACCTCATCGCGCATTTCACGACGCCCTGGGCGAGCATCGCGACGGTGCCCGCCGCTGCGGTCGGGTTGCTGCTCCTGGTGCGGTCTCGCGGCCTTGGCTGGGCCGAACTCGGGCTTGGCCGCGAGCACTGGCGCTCCGGTGCCGGCTATGCGCTGGCTGCGGTCGCCCTGGTGATGACGGTGATCGCGATCGGCGCGCTGCTGCCGTGGACGCGGCCGATGTTCATGAACAACAACTACGCGACCATCTCCGGAGCGCTGATCGCGTCGATGATCGTCATTCCGCTGCAAACGGTGATTCCCGAGGAATTGGCTTTCCGAGGAGTTCTCCACGGCGCGCTGAACCGCGCGTGGGGGTTCCGCGGTGTGGCGGCGGCGGGATCGCTGCTGTTCGGACTGTGGCACATCGCCACCTCGTTCGGCCTCACCAGCAGCAATGTCGGCTTCACCCGGCTGTTCGGCGGCGGACTACTGGGCACCATCGCCGGGGTCGTGCTGGCGGTGGCGGCCACCGCAGCGGCCGGGTTCGTGTTCACGTGGCTGCGCCGGCGCAGCGGTAGCCTGCTGGCCCCGATCGCGCTGCACTGGTCGCTCAACGGGCTGGGCGCGCTGGCCGCCGCGCTGGTGTGGCACCTCTCGACTTAACGGGTCAGCCGGACGCCTCGCGCTGACGAGCGCGAAAATCGCGGTTTTTCAGCCGGTTGCCACAGACGGCCATCGTGCACCATGCGCCACCGCGGTTTCGCGACTGATCGTAAAAAGCCCATCGGCAGTCGTCGTTCGCACACGCCTTCAGACGCGCCCAGCTGCCGTCGCGCTGTGCATCCCTGACGATCAGCAGAAGGCCGACCAGCCGGGCACGCAGGGAGTCCCCGTTGGCGCACAACATCACTTCGCCGTCGTCACCGAGTTCTGCGATGGCCGAGCCGCCGTCCGCGACTTGCCGCAGTACCGCGAGATCGCCTGGACTGGGCGCAGGTCCGTCGGCATTGTGGATAAGTAAGGCGCGCAGCGCCTCTCGCACATCACGCACGAAACCCAGGTCGGATGCATCCAGTTGGGCGTTCGTACCTATGAGCCCGTTGGCGATCAGCCACGGGAGGGCATCGCCGGGCTCGGCCAGACGGTCTTGCCCGATCTCGAGGTCGATGGTGTTCACCAGTGACTGAACACGGTCGAGCGGGGCCGGCGCCGGTCTGTCCTCGTTGTCGCCGGTCCACTGCCCAGGCGCTCTTGTCATGCGCCCAGTGTATTCATGCATGACCGGCTAATCAACTTGACTGGTCATTCATGACCAGCGTAACGTGTTTGATGGTCATACGGATTCAAGCAATACTCCAGGCAAGAGGTACCGAACATGCCGAACAACAAGATTTCGCAGGATCTTCTCTCCACGGCCCCCGGCGCGCTCCGCCGCGAGGCGGCTCCGCGGGCGCCCCTAGCGGCACGGCTGGTCGCGCGAGTGCGTGCCGGCCACTTTGACCGTCAGATCGCGGTCGGAGTTTCGGCTCCCGAAGGAAGCGCGCTGTCCGTTCATCAGATGCGGTTGACGTCGGTAACCGAACGCGACGCGATCGCCCGCGCGCTACGCCGAACCGTGCGCGACGCCCGATCCGGCATCAACCCACTGACTTTTCGGGTGCCGTTGCATCCGACGAACATCACCGAGGCCGAGGACGTGATCGACAAGGTCACGCTGCGCCTGCATGCGCCGCAGCCAGTGAACGCACGCGGGATGGCGCGGCTGCGGGTGCTGCTCGCCGACGGCTGCGGTCCGGTGTACCGATTCGGCCGGGGTGACCTCAAGGGTCGGCTCGGCGCCGCGTTCGCCGCGCTGTAGAACCGCTAGACCATCAGCACGGCTGCGCCGGCGATGCGACCCGCGCCGAGATCACTCAGCGCGTCGTCGGCGCGGTTGAGCGGATACTGCGGACTGGTCACCTCGAGGCGATGCCGGCCGGCGAACGCGAGGAACTCGCGCGCGTCGTTGCGGGTATTCGACGTCACCGACCGCACCTGGCGTTCCTGGAAGACGTGACGCTGATAGTTCAGCACGGGGATGTCGCTGAGATGGATGCCCGCGATGGCCAGGGTGCCGCCGCGGTCCAGCGCCTCTAGCGCGGGCAGCACCAGATCGCCGACCGGCGCGAACAGGATCGCCGAATCGAGCGCCACCGGTGGACGGTCGTCCGCACCCTGAGCCGATGCCGCGCCGAGTGACAGCGCAAGCTCTCGAGCCTGCTCGCCGCGGGTCATGACGTGCACCTCCGCGCCCTGCGCCAGCGCCACCTGTGCGGTGAGATGCGCACTGCCACCGAACCCGTAGATGCCCAACCGCCCACCGGCGGGCAGGTCGGCGCGCAGCAGCGAGCGGTAGCCGATGATGCCCGCGCACAACAGCGGAGCCAGTTCGGCGTCGGAGTAGCCCACCGGCAGGTGGTGTGCGAAAGCAGCTGGGACGGTGGCGAATTCGGTATAGCCGCCATCAGCGTCCCAGCCGGTGTATCGAGATTCGGGGCAGAGGTTCTCCTGTCCCCGCTTGCAGAACTTGCACTGCCCGCAGGTGTGCCGCAGCCATGCGATGCCCACACGATCACCGACCGCGAACCCGTCTCCCGCGTCGGCGCCTGCCGCTGGACCGGTTTCGATAACCTCCCCGACCACCTCGTGGCCGGGGATGACGCCGGGCCGATGCACCGGCAAGTCCCCCTCGGCAACGTGAAGGTCTGTGCGGCACACGCCGCATGCGTGCACGGCGACAAGAAGTTCGCCGGCCCCCGGCCGCGGAACGTCGACGGTGACGCGCTCCAGCGGTTGGGTGCCCATCGGCCCCGGCCGACGGACGCGCCATGCAGTCATGGTTGGGGTGGCGCTCACCCCGGCAGGCTACGTCTTCTTCTGCACCAGGCCAACGACCCAGAGCAGGATCACCGATCCCAGGATCGCGGTGAACAACGTGAACCACCAACCACCTTCGGCGGTGTCGAACCAGAAGCTGAGCAGGAAGCCGCCGATAAGCGCGCCGACGATACCGATCACGATGTTCATCAGGACTCCGGAACCACCGCCCTTGACGAGCTTGCCGGCTATCCATCCTGCGATGGCCCCGATGATGATGTAGCCGATCCAGCCAACGCTTGTCAGCGTGGTGGACCGGGCGAGGAATTCGGTAGCCGCAATCATGTCCATCAGGGGTCTCCTACCTGTTGCCGGCTGCGCCCAGCGCGGTCGCTGGGCGACACATCACGTATACAGGCCGCGAGTAACAAATTGGCCCCAAGTGGCCGCAGGAATCCGGTTCATTTGACCTTTACGTAATCGTCAACAATGTGAAATCGGTGGTGAGCGGGGAGTAAAATTCGCAGGTCGGGCTCCGGGGAACGATCTGAGGGGAGAGCCTGCAATGAGAAAAATAATTTATCGCTTCGCAATTGTCGCCGGTGTCGCGCTCATGCCGCTTGCGTTCGTGACACTGATGTCGCCGGGGGTGAGTACCGCAGTCGAGTGCGGCGCGGGGACGGTTTACGATCCGGGCTCGAACTCCTGCGTGGCGGCACCGCTGCCGCCGCCTCCCCCGCCTCCGCCCCCGGCGTGGAACGGTGACATCACGCCATATTTCGGGGTAGGAGTCTGCGTGCCCATTCCCGTTCCGTTCGCACCGTCAGTGTGCGCCGGCATCTGACCTGGATCTCGCGCAGGCGGCATCCACCGCGGATCGGTTCGGGCCGTCTGGCGTGCTGGTGACCGCCTCGGCCAGGGTAGGCACGCGCAATGCGGGGTTGCGACTGCGGGCTGACGACTCGGGGCGACGCCGAAATCGTTCAGCCGCAACGGTTTCGGTTCGGCGACGGCGCCATCGGCTGGTCAACCGATGGACATCGTCCGAACTGAAGCCAAGGCTGCACCGACGAACCGCTGCGGCCCATCGTGAACCACTACCCAACGGCCCGCAGATAGACGGACATCGTCAGGCGGGCGGCACCATTCCCGGTGCGTTCTCCGGTGCGACCGGTACCGGCACGCCGACCGCGGGCCGCGGCGGTGGTGCGTTCGGATCCGGCGGCGGTGCATTGGGATCCGGCGGCGGTGGCGGAGCGTTCGGGTCCGGCGGTGGTGGCGGCGGTGGCGGCGCCCATGGCCGGATGGACTGTGCGAGCGTCACAGCCTCGCCCTTGGGCACCGGGTTGGTCGCTGTCCCGAGCCACACGACGAACCACCGTTCCGGTGTCCGCTGCCCGCGCGGTGTACCCGCAGGTGTGGGTTGCCCGATCACGCCGGCCCAGATCTGGCCGTTGGGCTTGGTGGTATCGGTGAACTTCACCTCGTAGTACGACGCGACGCCCGACATACCGTTGGCGTTCAGCGGCACGGTCTCCTGGTTGACCCGGGTGCCAGGGAACGGCATGAAGAACTCGCCCATATCGGACGACAGCCGTTGGGCGGCCTTGGTGTTGTCGGCTTCCGCGCCGGCGAACAGCTTGAGGTCGAGGCGGCCGAGCAGAACGCTCGTGTCGTTCGGCGGCTGGGCACCTTCCGGCGGGATCTTCGTCAACAACGCCTGGCCGTACGACAGCTGAGTGGCGTCGGAAACCTTCCAGCCCGCGGGCACCACATAGCTCAGGCCGCCGGCGGCGTTGTCGACCCGACCCGGCTCGGGCGCCGGCGGCGGAGGTGGCGCGTTGGGATCAGCGGGCGGCGGGGGTGGCGCGTTGGGATCAGCGGGCGGCGGAGGTGGCGCATTGGGATCGGCCGGTGGAGGCGGCGGCGCCGGCGCGCCTGGCGGCGGAGGCGGCCCCTGTAAGAACGTATTGCCCGGCGGCGGTGGCGGCGGTGGCGTGGGCTCGGGCTGGGCGTGCGCCAACGTAGGTAGCGCGAGCGCCACCACGGTAGCCCCGGTCAGCGCCGCGATCGCCAGCGTCTGCGGGAGGCCCTTGCGGTGTTCAGATGTCGCGTCCGGCTCGTCCATGTGGAAGAAACTACCGTGTTACCGCCGTGACGCAAGTGTGAGTTGCTCAAAAAGTGCTCAACTGTGAGATTGCTGTAGTTTATGAAACCTGTGGCAGGTACCTCTCGAATAGATTGCTGACATGACGAGGTCCCCGCGCGTTGCGCGAGGTGGTCGACTGTCTTCATCAGAGGGTTTTGCTGGTCGCTTCAGACCGTTGATCGCGACGACGGGGGCGGTCGTTACGGGCTCGGATGGATGGACACCTCCTGCGCCTTGACCGAGAAGTAGATCCGATCGCCGGGTGCCAGCCTCATCTCGGCGGCCGACTCCGTGGTGATGTCGGCGGCCAACCCCGGCGCGCCGTCGGGTTGCGGGTCGGCGCGCACGCGGATCGCCGGTCCACGGCTATCCAACTCGCCAACTGTCACCTCGACGGTGTTGCGCGGGCTGCCGTGCGGCTCGTCCCGGTACACGGCGACGGCTGCCGGGGTGAATACCGCCACCGCCGGTTCGCCGGCCACCACGTCGAGCCCCGGATTGCCGTGCCACGCCCCACCCCACTCGGTGGTGAGCACACCGCCGGCATCCGCGATGCCGCCGACCAGATTCACGCCCGCGAAGCGCGCGCCGAACCGGCTCCGGGGAGTCGCCAATATTGCTGCAGCCGAACCGCTTTCAGCGATACGCCCGGATTCGAGGATCAGCACGCGGTCGGCGAGCGTGAGCACGTCCAACAAGTCGTGGGTGATCATCACCGCGGAGCGGCCGTCGCGGGCCAGCACCCTTCGCAACACCTTGCGCATCGCGGTGGCGGCCGCGACATCGAGCCCGGACAGCGGCTCATCAAGCAGCAGTACATCGGGTTCGGCGGCCAGGGCGCGAGCCAACGCGACGCGCTGCGCCTGGCCGCCCGACAGCTGGCGCGGCATCCGGTCAGCCAGGTCCGCCGCGTCCACCTCGCCCAGCCAATGTGTCGCCGCCGCACGGGAACTGCGTGGTGCGAATGCCACATTCGCGGCGACGTTCAGGTGCGGAAACAGCAGAGGGTCCTGCATGAGCAGGCCGACACGGCGGTCATGAGTGGCCATGTGCACGCCCGTCGCCGTGTCGGTCAGCACCCGGTCCCCTACCTGCACGACGCCGCTGTTCGGTCGCACCAGCCCGGCGATGACGTGCAGCGCAGTCGACTTGCCCGCGCCGTTGGGCCCGAGAACCGCCAGCACTTCGCCTGCGGCGACATCGAATTCGAGGTCAACGTCGCGACTTTCGACAACCGCTCTCAGCCGTACGGGGGTCATCGCGGGTCACCAGGCATTGGTGCCTCCGGCGCGCAGCCACCTGCTGCCCATACCGACCACCACGACGGCGGCAACCGCAACGAGCAAGAGCGACAATGCAACTGCGGCGTCGGCGTCGCTCTCCCGCTGCAAGTAGATCTCCAGCGGGAGCGTGCGCGTGACGCCCTCCCTGGAACCGGCGAAGGTCAGGGTGGCGCCGAACTCACCCAGCGATCGGGCGAACGCCAGCACGGCGCCCGATACCAGGCCCGGTGCCAGTAGCGGCAGCGACACGCGCCACCACACCGCGGTAGGCCGGGCCCCGAGCGTCGCAGCGACCACCTCGTAGTCGGTGCCCACGGTTCGCGCGGTGCCTTCCAGCGCGATGACCAGAAAGGGCAGCGACACGAAGGTTTGCGCGAGCACCACGGCCGTTGTGGTGAACGCGATCTGGATGCCAGCCGCGTCCAGGTACTCGCCGATCAGGCCGAGGCGGCCGAACGCGTAGAGCAATGCGATGCCGCCGACCACCGGAGGAAGCACGAGAGGCAGCAAGATGACCGGCCGGGCCATCCGCACCAGCCGGCTGTCGCTGCGCGCCAGCACCAACGCCATCGGTACGCCGAGCAGCAGGCACAGCACCGTACTGGCGCCTGCGGTCTTCAGGCTCAACACCAGCGCGGTAACCGACGACTGGCTGGTGATCAGCGACCAGAATTGCGGCCAGTCGACCTTGGCGGCCACCGCGACGAGCGGTAGCAACACGAACAGCGCCCCGACGGCGGCGGGGAGGTAGATCCACCGGGGCAGGCCCGCCGACGTGGTCAAGGCTTACCGAAACCGGCCCGGCCGAGGATGTTCTGGCCGGCTTCCCCGGTGACGAAGTCGACGAACTTCTGCGCGAGGCCGGCTTCTGATGCGTTCTTGAGCACCGCGATCGGATAGGTGTTGACCGCGTCGTCGGCCTCGGCGAATTTGACCATCGTGACCTGGTCGCCGGCCGCCAGGGCGTCGGTGACGTAGACGAGGCCGGCATCGGCCTGCCCGCTGGTCACCTTGTTGAGCACGTCGGTGACCGACGATTCCTCGCTGACCGGGTTGAGCCGGACGCCGGTGGCGTCCTCGATGCGCTTGGTGGCGGTGCCGCAGGGCACCTGCGGTGCGCACACCACGACGCTGACGCCGGGCCGGTTCAGATCGGCGAAGCCGGTCACTTTCTTCGGATTGTCCGGCGCGACGGCGATGGCGAGGGTGTTCGACGCGAAGTTGACTGGGTCGCCCGCCAGCAGGCCGGCGTCGGCGGCCTTGTCCATGTTCTTGGTGTCGGCCGACGCGAAGACGTCCGCGGTGGCGCCCTGGGTCAGCTGCGTGACGAGGTCGGAGGACCCGGCGAAACTGAACTCGATTGAGCTGCCAGGGTTCTGGGTCTTGAACTGTGCACCGATCTCGGTGAACGACTTCTTCAGCGAGGCCGCGGCGAAGACGACGACCGTGGGGTTGGCTGGCGGCGAATCACAGCCCGAAAGCGTGGCCAGCAGCATGGTCGTCAGGGCAACGGCAGCCGCCGCGGTGGGCTTCACGAGCCAAACATTAGGACACTCGCGCGAATACCGTCCGGACTCGCCCGCGCGCCGCCTTTCACCCGCTAGCTACTGTCCAGTAACATTGCGCACACTCGCTGGGGTTCAGCGTTGAACACGGAGGAGGTCCTTGATGGACGTGCTGGTTACCGGCGGCGACACCGATCTGGGACGCACGATCGCGGAAGGCTTCCGCGACGCCGGCCACAAGGTCGTTATCGCCGGCGCCCGCCGCGACGATCTCGAGGTAGCCGCCAAGGAACTCGACGTCGATGCGATCGTCTTCGACAACACCGACGCCATCAGCCTCGAACAGGCCCGCGACCAGTTCCCCCACCACCTCGACACCATCGTCAACGTGCCGGCTCCCCGCTGGGATGCGAAGGACCCACGCACCTTCTCGCTGTCGGATCTGGCTTCCGCGTGGCGCAATGCGCTCGATTCGACCGTGCTGGCAGCCGTGCTGACCGTGCAGATCGTCGGTGACCACCTGCGCTCGGGAGGTTCGATCGTCAACGTCGTTCCCGAGAACCCGCATGAGGGCGGCGCCGAGGCCGCGATCAAGGCTGCCGTCGCCGACTGGACCGCCGGGCAGGCTGTGCGGTTCGGCGCCCGTGGGATCACCTTCAACGCGGTCGCCTCGGGCCGCAGCGCGGAACCCGGCTACGAAGGGCTGTCGCACACCCCGCCACCGGTGGCCGCCGAGATCGCGCGCCTGGCGCTGTTTCTGACCACGCCGGCCGCTCGGCACATCACGGGACAGACGCTGCACGTCAGCCAGGGTGCACTGGCCAACTTCGGCTAGATCACTACTGTCGACGGGGTGACGATTCGACTCGTTCTTCAGACACTCAAGCCGCTTGTGAGCGGGTAATCCCGCCGCTGACGTGGGATATGCCACAGCAAACGATGCGACTTCACGGGGGTCCGACGACTACCGTGACAGGTGAAAACTCCACGTGTAGCCCGTCGAGGAGCCCCAATGAGCCATCCCGGAGCCACTGCAACTGATCGGCACAAAGTCGTCATCATCGGTTCGGGCTTCGGCGGACTGACCGCCGCCAAGACCCTGCGGCGCGCCGACGTCGACATCAAGATGATCGCCAAGACCACGCACCACCTGTTCCAGCCGCTGCTGTACCAAGTGGCGACCGGCATCATCTCCTCGGGTGAGATCGCGCCGCCGACCCGGATGATTCTGCGCAAGCAGAAGAACGCCCAGGTGCTGCTCGGCGAGGCCACCCACGTCGACCTGGCGAACAAGACGGTGACGTCGGTCCTTCTGGGCCACACCTACGTCACCCCGTTCGACAGCCTGATCATCGCGGCCGGTGCCGGCCAGTCGTACTTCGGCAACGATCACTTCGCCGAGTGGGCGCCAGGCATGAAGTCGATCGACGACGCGCTGGAACTGCGCGCCCGTATCCTCGGCGCGTTTGAACAGGCCGAGCGGTCCAGCGATCCGGCGCGGCGCGAGAAGCTCCTCACGTTCACCGTTGTCGGCGCGGGCCCCACCGGCGTCGAGATGGCCGGACAGATCGCCGAACTCGCCGACCACACACTCAAAGGTGCGTTCCGGCATATCGATTCGACTACTGCACGGGTGATCCTGCTCGACGCGGCACCCGCAGTGCTGCCGCCGATGGGCGAGAAGCTCGGGAAGAAGGCCCAGGCGCGGCTGGAGAAGATGGGCGTCGAGATCCAGCTCGGTGCGATGGTCACCGATGTGGACCGCAACGGCATCACCGTGAAGGATTCCGACGGCACCATCCGCCGCATCGAGTCGGCGACCAAGGTGTGGTCGGCCGGTGTGTCGGCGAGCCCGCTGGGCCGCGACCTCGCCCAGCAGTCCGACGTGGAGATCGACCGGGCGGGCCGGGTCAAGGTCCTTCCCGATCTGTCCGTCCCTGGGCACCCGAACGTGTTCGTCGTCGGCGACATGGCGGCGGTCGAGGGCGTGCCCGGCATGGCGCAGGGTGCCATCCAGGGCGGCAAGTACGCCGCGAAGGCCATCAAGGCCGAACTCAAGGGCGCCAATCCGCAAGAGCGCGAGCCGTTCCAGTACTTCGACAAGGGATCGATGGCGACGGTGTCGCGCTTCTCCGCGGTCGCCAAGATCGGACCGCTGGAGTTCGGCGGCTTCATCGCGTGGCTGGCCTGGCTGGTGCTGCACTTGGTGTATCTGGTCGGTTTCCGGCGCAAGATCACCACGCTGCTGTCCTGGACGGTGACGTTCCTGTCGACGGCGCGAGGCAACCTCACCATCACCGAGCAGCAGGCCTACGCCCGCACCAGGATCGAAGAGCTCGAGGAGATCGCGGCCGCGGTGCAGGAAAACGAACGGGCGGCCTCTTAGAGCCGCAGGCCTTGCCAGGTCGACAGGCAGCCGCCGCCGGCCAGTGCCAGCGGAATGCCTGCTGTTTCGATATCGCCATCGGGGTAGTGCAATTCACTGATGCACGCCAGCGGCGCGCCCAGCTCGTCATCGGCGAAAGACCCGCTGCCGAGCTCGATGCGGTGCCGCAGCAGCGGCGAACCGTCGACGTCGGCGTGCAATGAACCGGACCAGAAGCCTTGTCGCTCATCGGTTCTGCCGATCTGGATGCGCTCCCGCAGCCGGATGCGGCCCGAGTCGGCGAGCTGCAGCCGCGTCGTCGTGAAATGTCGTGCATTGGCCGCGACGACTGTGGGTTGCGGGTCGACATCAAGGTCACCGGCCACCTCCAGCGTCCATATCGCATGTGACTCGAGTGTGGCCGTACCCGGCAGCGTCACCGTGGCCGCCGCACTGCGCAGCCGCAGCCGCGCTCCGGGTTCGACGACGACACGCACGCAGATCGCATCGCCGCCAAGTGGAGTCGCAGCGGTCGACACCAGATGCACCGTGTCTAGTTCGGTGCGGCGTGCGGCAAGGCCGCCGGAGCATTGGATGCGTGGCTGTCGGTCGGTGCTGGCGACGATGACGACGTCGGACCTCAATGCACCAGCACCCGCAGCTGCTCACGGACCCACGCCAGCACCGGCGTGGCAGCCGGGTCGTCGGTCAACGAGATCAACACCGTCGGACGTGCGCCCCGTACTACCCCGGCGTCGCGGCGCATCACCTCGAGGTCAGCACCCACCAACGGCGCAAGGTCGGTCTTGTTGACCACCAACAGATCCGAGTAGGTCACGCCGGGTCCGCCCTTGCGCGGCACCTTGTCACCACCGGCCACGTCGACGACGAAGATCTGCACGTCGACCAGGCCGGAAGAAAAGGTGGCCGTCAGGTTGTCCCCGCCGGACTCCACCAAGATCAGGTCGAGCGTGTCATTGGCCGCGATGAGGTCGTCGATGGCGTCCAGGTTGGCGGTGATGTCGTCTCGGATCGCCGTGTGCGGGCAACCGCCGGTCTGCACCGCGGCGATGCGTTCGTCAGGGAGCACGGCGTGGCGGCGAAGGAAGTCGGCGTCCTCGGTGGTGTAGATGTCGTTGGTCAACACCGCCAGCGACAGTTCATCGCGCAATTGCCGGCACAGCGCCGCGACCAGTGCCGTCTTGCCGGACCCGACGGGTCCACCGACGCCGATGCGCAGCGGCTCCCCCGGCTTGCGAGCGCGTTTCGGGCGTTCGACATGCGGATGCGGCTGACCGTCAATGAAATGTGGTGGCATGTTAGGCCTTTCAGGACACAAACAACGGACGCTCGCGTTCGCTGTGCCGCTGGGCCAGCACGTCGAGGAGCGGATCGGACAGGTCGGCGAGTTCCTTGCTCGCCTCGGCGGCGGTCTGATCGCACAGGGTGGACAGTTCGAACGTGACCGCGGCGACGTCGGCAGGGTCGAGTGCCAGCAGTCGCTGCGCGGCGGTCGCGGAGCCGGTCATCGTCGTGTACACCACCGACAGCGCAGTGTGTTCGGGTGTCAGGCCGCTGGCTGCGCCGACGGCCCCGGCCGCCACGGCGAAATGGGGTGTGGTGCCGAGCGATTCCCAGTCCCGGTCCGGCCAGACACGGCGCGCCAGCCGGGCCAGACCACGCCCCTGAGCGCGGGAGGCCTTGCGGGCAGCGGGAGACGGTGTGCGCGCGTCGGTTTCGCGATCCGCGTTGAGGATCGACAGCGCGCCGGTGTGCACCGCGACGGCGACAGAGGCTGTCACCAGGCCCTGGGTGCGGATCCGGCGACGCAGATACGCGCGCAACGTCGCGATGTCAACGAGCAGTCCGCTGGCCACCGCCTCCTCGACGCCGCCGGAATGCACATGGCCACCGGTCGGCAACCGCGAGTCGGCCATCGTGAGCAGCGTCGCCAGACTGGTCATCAGAACAGGAAACCCCCTAGAAGAGGAAATAGCGCTGCGCCATGGGCAATTCGGTTGCCGGCTGTTCCTGCCACACCTCGCCGTCAATGCGCACGGTGAACGTGTCGGGATCGACCTCGATGTGCGGAAGCGCATCGTTGAGCGGCATGTCCGCCTTGCCGATCTTGCGGACATCTTTCACCGCCGCCAGGCGCCGGTTGACGGCGAGCCGGTCGGCCAACCCGTCCTCGACGGCCTGCGGGGACACGAAATGCACGGAGGTCGACGCGGCCGCCGCGGGCGCAGCGCCGAACATCGGCCGCGGCAGCACCGGCTGTGGCGTCGGGATGGAGGCATTCGCGTCTCCCATTGCGGCCCAGGCGATCATCCCGCCCTTGAGCACCGCGTGTGGGCGCACCCCGAAGAACGCCGGCTCCCACAACACCAGATCGGCCAGTTTGCCGACCTCGACCGAACCGATTTCGTCGTCCAATCCGTGGGCGATAGCCGGGCAGATGGTGTACTTCGCGACGTAGCGGCGTGCGCGATTGTTGTCGGCGGCCCCATCACCCGGTAACGCGCCGCGGCGGCGCTTCATCACGTGCGCGGTCTGCCAGGTGCGGATGACGACCTCGCCGATGCGTCCCATCGCCTGCGCGTCGCTGCCGATCATCGAGATCGCGCCGATGTCGTGCAGCAGATCCTCGGCAGCGATCGTCGACGGCCGGATGCGACTCTCGGCGAACGCGAGATCCTCTGGCACGCTGGGGTTTAGGTGATGGCACACCATGAGCATGTCCAGGTGCTCGTCGAGTGTGTTCACGGTGTGCGGCCGCGTCGGATTCGTCGAACTGGGCAGCACGTTCGCATGCGACACCACGGTGATGATGTCGGGCGCATGCCCGCCGCCGGCGCCCTCGGTGTGATAGGCGTGGATCGCGCGACCGTTGATCGCGGCAAGCGTGTCCTCGACGAAACCCGCCTCGTTGAGGGTGTCCGAGTGCAGATTCACCTGAACGCCCGCCGCATCGGCAACCGTCAGACACGCGTTGATGGCCGCCGGGGTGGTGCCCCAGTCCTCGTGCAGCTTGAATCCCGCTGCGCCGGCACGTAGTTGCTCCCACATCGACTCGGCGCTGACGGTGTTCCCCTTGCCCAGCAAGGCGACATTGAGCGGCCAGGAATCCAGTGCCTCCAGCATCCGGGCCAGGTGCCATGCGCCGGGCGTGACGGTGGTGGCCTTGCTGCCCTCCGCGGGGCCCGTGCCGCCGGCGACGATCGTGGTGATGCCGCCTCCCATGGCCTCCTCCATGATCTGCGGGCAGATCAGATGGACGTGGGAGTCGATGGCGCCCGCGGTGAGGATTCGGCCGTTGCCCGAGATCACCTCGGTCGATGGACCGACGACCAGATCCGGGTGCACGCCGGACATGATGTCGGGGTTGCCGGCCTTACCGATGGCGGCGATGCGGCCGTCGCGAATGCCGATGTCGGCCTTGATGATTCCCCAGTAATCGATGATCACCGCGCCGGTGATGACGGTGTCGGGTGCGCCGTCGGCGCGGGTGGCCCGCGATTGACCCATCGACTCGCGCAGCACCTTGCCGCCGCCGAACACCGCCTCGTCGCCGGCCAGTCCCGGCCCGCCGCTGCGGTCCTCGGTGATCTCGACGAACAGGTCGGTGTCTGCCAGCCGGATCCGGTCGCCTGTCGTCGGCCCGAACAGCGCGGCGTATCTGGCGCGGGTCAGCTCGCTCATCGGTGACCTCTGCTCTTCGCGCAAGCGCTCATCGGTGTCCTCTGCTCTTCGCGCAAGCGCTCATCGCGCGTCCAATCGACCGGGCGGGTTCAGGCTCAGCCCGTGTACTTCCCGCGTCCCGCTCAGCGGCACGAGGGAGACACGCTGGTTGACACCGGGTTCGAAGCGCACCGCCGTGCCGGCGGGAATGTCGAGCCGGTGCCCGTAGGCGGCGGTGCGATTGAAGTTCAGCGCGGCGTTGGCCTGAGGCAGGTGCACGTGACTGCCGACCTGGACAGGTCGGTCGCCGGTGTTGACGATGTCGAGTTCGAGTCGCTTCGCACCGGGATTGATCGCGATGTCGCCGTCCCCGTGGACGATTTCACCCGGGATCATTGGATCGGCTGGTGGACGGTGACCAGTTTGGTGCCGTCCGGGAACGTGGCTTCCACCTGGACGTCGTAGAGCATCTCTGGCACTCCCTCCATCACATCGTCGCGGCTGAGCACTTCGCGGCCGCTGACCATCAGCTCCGCTACCGTGCGACCGTCGCGGGCGCCCTCGAGGAGGTGATCGGTGATCACCGCGACCGCTTCGGGGTGATTTAGCTTGAGGCCGCGGCCTCGTCGGCGATGAGCCAGTTCGGCGGCATACGAGATCAGCAACCGGTCCTGTTCATGCGGGGTTAAACGCATAGTGCGCGATATTGCCATGTAGCGCCGCAAACAGCAGCGCAGGCGATCGGCGGTTAGTCCGTGATGTTCTGCAGTCGCACCTGGCCGCGCGCGACGACGCGATCGTTGTCGTCGGTGATGGTGATGAGCCAGAGCTGCTGGCGACGGCCCCGATGAAGAGGAGTGGACACTGCGGTGACCGTGCCCGAGGAGATGGCGCGCAAGAAGTCGGTGTTGTTGTTGACTCC
>DATFCF010000130.1:0-4630 GCA_035253445.1 Mycobacterium sp. | reverse complement strand
GCGATGATCACCGGGGCCGCCGGCGGGCTCGGATCGGCCCTCGCCGCTGCGCTCGCGCCCACTCACACACTGTTCCTGGCCGGCCGGCCGTCGGACCGTCTCGACGCGCTCGCCGAGAGTTTCGGCGCCACCACGTGGCCGATCGATTTCGCCGATCTCGACGCGATACCGGCCGCTGTCGAGCCGATCGTCGAACTCGACGTGTTGATCCACAACGCCGGCGTGGCGTATCCGGGCCGCGTCGCGGAGTCGACCGTCGAGGAGTGGCAGTCCACCTTGCACGTGAATGTCATTGGTGCCGTGGCGCTTACGCTTGAGCTGCTGCCGGCGTTGCGTAGCGCCGGGGGTCACGTCGTGTTTATCAACTCAGGCTCGGGCATCAATGCCTCACCCGGTTTGGCGTCCTATTCGGCGAGCAAGTTCGCGCTGCGGGGGTTCGCGGATTCGCTGCGCAACGACGAGCCGTCGCTGCGGGTGACGTCGGTGCATCCCGGCCGGATCGCCACCGTCATGCAGGAAGGCCTTGTCTCCTACGAGGGTCGCGAATACGACCCGTCGCAATTCCTGACACCGGAGTCGGTAGCCAAGGTAACGGCCGACGCGGTCAACGCGCCGCGGGACGCCCACATCCACGAGGTCATCGTCCGCCCCCGGTGATTTGTGGAGTCGCGGCGGCGGTGAGCGCCGCTGCGGCTCCGCAACTCGCTAGAGGACGAGATTCACGAGCCTTCCCGGGACGACGATCACCTTCTTCGGCGTGGCGCCGTTGAGGAAGGCCAACACCTTCTCGTCGGCCAGCGCTGCGGTCTCCAACACATCGGCGCCGGCGTCGGCCGCCACCGTGATGCGGCCGCGCACCTTGCCGTTGACCTGCACCGGGTACTCGACGGTGTCCTCGACCAGGTACTGCGGGTCGGCAACGGGGAACGGCCCGTGCGCCAGAGGCGTGTCGTGGCCCAGTCGCCGCCACAGCTCCTCGGCCAGGTGCGGGGCGAGCGGCGCGACCATCAACACCAGCGGCTCCAGCGCCGCCCGCGACCGCACGCCCTGCTTGGTCAGATGGTTGGTGTACTCGATGAGCTTGGCCGCCGCGGTGTTGTTGCGCAGCGACGCGTAGTCGTCGGCGACACCGGCGATCGTGCGGTGCAGCAGCCGCAGCGTGTCGGTGTCCAGCGCCTCGTGCTCGGAGGCACGCTCGATGCCGGTCTGCTCGTCGACGACCAGTCGCCACACCCGCTGCAGGAACCGGTGCGCGCCGACGACGTCCTTGGTCGCCCATGGCCGCGACGCCTCCAGCGGGCCCATCGACATCTCGTACACCCGCAGCGTGTCCGCGCCGTAGTTGTCGCAGATCTCGTCGGGCGACACCGAGTTCTTCAGGCTCTTGCCGATCTTGCCGAACTCCTGGAACACCTCTATTTCACCGGCAGGCCCCGGCCAGTAGAACTTGCCGTCGCGTTCGGTGACTTCGGCGGCGGGTACATACGCGCCGCGCGAATCGGTGTAAGCGAACGCCTGGATGTAGCCCTGGTTCACCAACCGCCGATACGGCTCCTTCGAGCTGATGTGCCCGAGGTCGTAGAGCACCTTGTGCCAGAACCGGCAATACAGCAGGTGCAGCACCGCATGTTCGACACCGCCGACATACAGGTCGACACCGCCCGGATCCTTCGCGCCGTGCTCCGCCGGCCGCGGACCCATCCAGTACGCCTCGTTCTCCTTGGCGCACAACTCTTCTGAGTTGTGTGGGTCGGTGTAGCGCAATTCGTACCAGGAGCTAGCCGCCCACTGCGGCATCACGTTGGTGTCTCGGCTGTACGGCTTCAGGCCGTCGCCGAGGTCCAGCTCGACGTGAACCCAGTCGGTCGCCTTGGCCAGCGGCGGCGACGGCTCGCTGTCCGCGTCGTCGGGGTCGATCTGCACCGGCGCGTAGTCGGGGATGTCGGGAAGCTCGACCGGTAGTGAGGCTTCGGGCAACGGATGGGCACGGCCGTCGTCGTCGTACACGATCGGAAACGGCTCGCCCCAATACCGTTGCCGCGCAAACAGCCAGTCGCGCAGCTTGTACTCGACGCGGGCCCAGCCGCGGCCGTCGGCTGTCAGCCGCTCTGTGATGGCCTCTTTCGCCGAGGCGACGCTCAACCCGTTGAGGTAGTCGGAGTTGATGACCTCGCCGTCGCCGCTGTATGCCGCCTGCGAAATATCGCCGCCGGCAACCGTTTCCACGATCGGCAGACCAAACGCATGCGCGAAGTCCCAGTCCCGCTGATCGCCGCCGGGCACCGCCATGATCGCGCCGGTGCCGTAGCCGAGCAGCACGTAGTCGGCGATGAAGACCGGGATCTGTTGATTGTTGGCCGGATTCGTCGCGTATGCACCGAGGAACACGCCAGTCTTGGCCTTGTTCTCCTGGCGCTCCAGGTCCGACTTGGCGGCGATGGTCGTGCGATAGGCCTCGACGGCTTCGCGCGGTGTGGCCGCCCCGAAGGTCCATCGCGGGTCGACGTCGTCCGGCCACTGCGCCGCGGTCAGCTTGTCCACCAGGTCGTGCTCGGGCGCCAGCACCATGTAGGTAGCGCCGAACAACGTATCGGGACGCGTGGTGAACACCTCGATATCGCCGGCATCAGTACCGAACAGCACAGATGCGCCGGTGGACCGCCCGATCCAGTTGCGCTGCATGGTCTTGACCTTCTCCGGCCAATCCAGCAGGTCGAGGTCTTCGAGCAGCCGGTCCGAGTACGCGGTGATACGCATCATCCACTGGCGCAACCGTTTCCGGAACACGGGGAAGTTGCCGCGCTCGCTGCGGCCGTCCGCTGTGACTTCCTCGTTGGCCAGCACGGTGCCCAGACCCGGGCACCAGTTCACCACCGAGTCGGCCCGGTACACCAGGCGATACCCGTCGATCACGTCGGCGCGTTCACCGGTCGACAGCTCTGACCATGCTCTGCCGTCGTCGGGAGTCCGTGCGCCGGACTCGAATTCGGCGACCAACTCGGCGATGGGCCTGGCCTTGTTGACGGCCGGGTCGAACCACGCGTTGTAGATCTGCAGGAAGATCCACTGCGTCCACTTGTAATAGTCGGCGTCGGTGGTGGAGAAGCTGCGGCGCGCATCGTGCCCGAACCCCAGCCGGCCCAGCTGGCGGCGGAAGTTGACGATGTTGGCCTCGGTGCGGATCCGCGGATGCGTGCCGGTCTGAATCGCATACTGCTCGGCCGGCAGCCCGAACGCATCGAAACCCAACGCGTGCAACACGTTGCGGCCGGTCATGCGGTAGTAGCGGGCGTAGACGTCGGTGGCGATGTAGCCCAGCGGATGCCCGACGTGCAGGCCCTCCCCCGACGGATACGGGAACATGTCCTGGACGAACATCTTGTCGGCGGGCACCGGCGTCCCCTCCGGCGGTGCCAGCGAGCCCACCGGATTGGGCACGTTGAACGTTCCCGAATCCGCCCACCTCTGTTGCCAGGCGTGCTCGATCTCCCCGGCCAGCTCCGCGGTGTAGCGGTGCTGCGGGACGTCGGTTTCCGCGTCGGCGGTCGCCGAGGTCGCAGCGGTCGGCGATTCTGTCACGTGAACAGGGTATAAGCACGCTCCTGATCGCTTCGTCGGCCACAGGTTGGTCTCGGTTGCGTTGCGGAGTTGTCAGGGCAAGGTTGCAGGTCGGTTCCGGCCCTGGTGGCTAACGCTTCGGCCTGGATACAGTCGGCGCCTGACCAGGGCGTGACGAGCCCGCACCGCTAACGAAGGACCGCCGTCGATGATCGAGATCGCCCGCCGCTGGCGGGTTCTGGCAACAGGTGTGGCTGTCGGCGTGGCCGGTGTCCTCGGCCTCGCAGGCAATACCGCCTCGGCCGAGCCCGTGTTCCCGCAACCGCCGCTGCCCGCGCCGGCCACGGTGACGCAGACCGTCACGGTGATGCCCAACGCTGCCGCTGTCGCTCCGCAGGCCGTGGTCCAACCCGGTGTGACGTCTGCCACGGGTGCGCTGCCCGCATCGAGTGCGGTGCCCGCCGGGATCGCCGCACCGGCCGTCCCCGTCCCGCCGCCGGTAGCGATCACGCCTGCCACATCGGGCACGCTGTTCGACTACTTCAAGGAGAAGGGCGTCAAGCTCGAGCCGCAGAACAGCCGCGACTTCAAGGCGCTCACCATCGTCCTGCCGATGCCGAAGGGCTGGGCGCAGATCCCCGATCCCAACGTGCCCGACGCGTTCGCGGTGATCGCCGACCGCGTCGGCGGCAACGGCCTTTACTCGTCGAACGCGCAGGTCATCGTGTACAAGCTGGTCGGCGAGTTCGATCCGAAGGACGCCATCAGCCACGGCTTCATCGACAGCCAGCAGCTGCCGGCCTGGCGTTCCACCGATGCCTCGTTCACCGATTTCGGCGGGCTGCCGTCGTCGCGCATCGAGGGCACCTACCGCGAGAACTCGCTCACACTCAATACGTCCCGCCGCCACGTGATCGCCACCGCTGGGCCCGACAAGTACCTGGTCTCGCTGTCGGTGACCACCAGCGTCGACCAGGTGGTGGCCGCCGCCGATGCGACCGACGCGATCATCAACGGCTTCCGGGTCGCCACGCCGGCCCCGGCCGCGCCTCCCGCGCCTCCCGCGCCTCCC
>DATFCF010000129.1:0-4817 GCA_035253445.1 Mycobacterium sp. | reverse complement strand
CTTCGAGTATCCGATCCCGCCGGGCGCCGGCGACCGGGAGCGTGGCTGCGTGGTGATGGCCCGCAACATTTTCGACGGGGTGGCCTGCAAGCTGCGGCTGCACCGCTGGTATGAGGAGCCGTTCGGCACAGCGCTGGTGGTGCCGTGAGCCACACGCTGGTCGACCTCGAGGAGCAGATGAAGCTCGCCGGTGAGAACCGGGCTCACCGCCGCATGCTGAAACGCTCCGCGCCGCTGATGCGGTGCTGGAAGAACCAGCGCAACGGGCAGCCGGGCGCGGTGTACGCCGGGCGGGCCAACCATCGGGACGTCATCGAGTACGAGTTCCCGATGAAGAAGAACTTCTCGGCGACCGGACGTCTGAAGCTGCGGGCGGACCACCCGATCGCCAAGTGGGTGATGCGGGTGCCCAACACCCCGCAAGAGTGTAAGAACGTGCTCATCACCGTCGACCTGTACGGCGGGCGGTGGCGCTGGTCAGGTTTGCTGCACCACTGGGATCTTGAAACATCTGACGGCGCAGACTATTTGACGTTGTCGTTCAACGACGACCTCCAGTTTTTGCAGTTCATGCTTGCACCGCCAAATCCGTTGCTACCTATACCGATATTCCAGTTCCCCAGAGAATGGCCGATGTTCGGCCCCGGCGCCTGGTGTATCTCTACGCTGATTCTGTTGCAGCTCATACGAATTGAGGGCAACCTTTGGACTTTGCCGGACGACCCGTTTGATCTTGACCAGTGGTTCGACATCATCCAGTGGGGCGACTGGCAGGTCCACATCAAATCGCCGAGCTTCCTGTTCGACAACAGCCTGTGGGTGTTCCTGAGCTCACGCATGAACACCGTCGACTCGGTGATCGCCGACGCGCTGGATGACGGCCAGTTCTCCATCGAATACCGCCGCATCATCACCGACGACGGCGAGTCGGTGCGCGGCCTGCTCGACAACAACGTCGCCAACTGCGCGCTGGTGTTCGAGGTGAAAGACAAGTCCGGCTGGGCGTTGCCCGGAGGCACCTTCCTGGGCGGCACCGCCGCAGGCGGGTTCATCCGCACAGTCCTGCAATGGACCGACGGGTTCATCGGCGACACGTTGGAGCAGATCGGCGACAACGAAGCTCTCTACCCCGACGAATACTGGCAGACATCGTTCATGGGAACGTTTGCCAGCGCGCCAGCTCACTGTTTGCGGGACTCGTTCTGGATGGACCTGCAATCGAAAGTGACGTGGTCGCCAGCAACCGCGTCGAGCGTGATCGTCGGCGGCGACAACCCCACCGCAGACGCGGTTATCGAGCTGATCATCAAAGCCACCGGCAACCTGCTCGGCTACTTCCTGCTCGGCGGGTTCGACTCGTTGGGCGACATAGCTGCAGACGTGATCATGCCGTTCCTGACCGGCACCGTCCTGGCGTGGGATCAGTGGGAGAACTCCGGGCGCGCGCAGAACCTGGGCTGGATCCACCTGTGGGAGATCTACCAGCAGGGCGCCGAACAGAACTCCTGGTCACTGGCGGCGATCGGCGCTTTACGCGGCGGGTTCGTCGCCACCGAATCCCAAACCTGCCACACCCTGGTGGTCACCGACACCAACTGGTTCATCCCCGGCCTGCACGGCACCATCGGCGACCGGATGGGCTCCACCTCCGGCGCGCTGCAGCGCAACGCGAACCTCGACGTCATGTTCGTCAACCAGATCGAGGAGATGTCGCTGCGCGGCGACGACACCGCCAACTACGAGTTCCTAATGAAGCTGGGGCAGAACAAGGCGGCCATGTCCACCGGTGAGCGGCTGGCTCGTATGGTCAAGAAGTTCTCAGAGTTCCTGCAAGGCATCGGCGTTCGACTCACCACCTAACACCCTAAGGAGAAACCCATGGTCACCTTGAACACACCGCGCCAGTCGTCGCTGGTGCTGTCACGAGACGCCGTGTTCGACCACTACTGGCCCGCGATCCGTGACAGCTTCCCCGACGGCGCCACCACCCACCTCGACTTCTACAACTCCAACGGCGACGTGGTGGCGTCGGTGAACGGCACCGTCGAAGCCCGCAAGCTGGTCTACCTGGTCACCGACACCGACGCGCTGAACGGGGTGTCCAACGGGTCGCAGTACGAGCTGTTTGTGGTCACCACCGACGGCCCGTACAAGGTGGAGTACGGGCATGTGATCCGCCGCGAAGCGTCGTTCTACACCCCGCTGCCGGTCGGCACCGAGCTCGAGAACGACGCCCGCCTGTTCTCCGACCTGCTGAACCGTGACGCGGTCGGCCGCCGCTGGATCGTCACCAAGGGCGGCATCGCGATGCACCCACTGGGAACCGACCCCGAAACGTATGCGATGGGCCCCGACACTGGGCTGTTGTTCAGCGAGGCCGGGATGCGGTACTTCCGGCCGATGGGCGGGGATTCGTGGCGCATCAAGTTTTCGATCTACTCGACCGGCAGCTTCATCGGGCTGGGCGGCACCGGGAAGATGCGGGTGCACATGGGCTGCGATTCCCGCCTGAACGTGGGGATGGGTTTCGAGATCGAAACCGGCTCCAGCAACAACCGGGTGCACACCGGGCTGGTCACCTCACCGACCGACATGGACTACACCGGGTCGCCGGTGGACAACGAGTCGGAGGACGGCGACATCTGGACGGTCGACTACAACGACCTCACCAAGACAATGAACGTGTACAAAGGCCCAGAACCCTACCTGGATCCGGTCATTTCATGGGAGGACACCGCTGATCTGTTGCCTCACGGCATCGGGTACCGGCATTGGGGGTTCTCCTGGGATTCGTCGCTGCTGGCGACTGGGGCGCTGCTTCGCACCGTGGAGGCCCAGGACTATGTCTGAGCAGCAGCGCGCGAAGATGAACCCGACACCGGACTTGACCGACGAGCAGTACATGGAGCAGCTCGTGTTGATCGCGCAGGCCATCTCGGTGATGCCCGCGCAGCGTGAAGGGCTTCCGAACATCGCTACCCCGCCGCCGATCCGGCCGCTGTGGGCGAAGTACATGATCTCGCTGGGCATGCGGATCAACCCGGAGGTGGCCACCCACAAGCTGAAGCGGACCGGGCCGACAGCGGCCGGCAACTTCGGGCCCCGCGAGTATGTGGAGGCCGGGCCGCGGCGCAGCCAGCGGACCAGCTTCAACAGCGGCGACATGGCCGAGATCTGGAAGCGGGCCAACCCCGAAACGTATGAGGGCATCAAAAACGGCACCCTCACCCGGCAGGATTTGTTCAACGCGTTGCCGGAGGAGGTTCAGGAGGCGGCGCGGCTGGCCGAGAAGCTGCGCGAGCAGGAAGCGCGCAAGGCGGCAGAGGCTGAGGCTGCTGCTGCTGATGGGTCGCCGCCGCCGTGAGTGGTTTGCTGCCCAACAAGGAGGCCGGGATCACTCCTGGCCTCCAATGGCTGGTCAGCTTCTTCCCGGGCACCACTTACGGTGACAGCGACCCGGGCACCTACAACGGGCTGACGGAGCGGCTGGAGGCCCGCAATCAGCCCAACGTCATCGAGATGCTCAAAGAGGGCATCCAAACGTTGACGTCGTGGCAGGACGCCACCGCCGACGTGTGGGGCGGCCTGCGCCGCGGCACGCCGGGCAACGCGGTCCCGTTGCCGTTGGCGATCATCGAGCAGCTCATCTCCCAGCTGACCGGTTTGCCGGTCGGTACGTGGGACAACATCAACGACGCGCTGGAGGCGCTGTTCGCGCTGCCCGGCATCGCGCAGATCATTCAGATCATCACCGGCCTGCCTGGGCTGATCACCGACCCTGTCGGCACGCTGGAGGGTTGGGCGCAGAACTTCTCCAGCTTCTTCGGCGGCGTCGACTTCAACGACCCCGACTTCGACCCCATCCAAGCTGCGGTCGCGTTCATCGACAACATCCTCAACCCGACCGGCCTGCTCGCCAACATGCAGGACATCGTCGAATCGATCACCGGCCTCGACCTGGGCGACCTGAACCCGCTGGACCTGCTCGAGGAGTGGTCGGCCGGGTTGCTGGGGCCGGATTCGGCGATCGATGCGTTCAACATTTTCGGAACCCTGCCTGAGCAGCTGCTGGGTCTGCTGCCGCTGTCGGCGTTGCGGGACATCGCCCCGAACTATCTGACCGACCCGCTGTTCGGCAACGGAACGCTGCTGGCGGCCGGTGACTTCATCCACTCCCTGATCGCGCCGGAAGGCGCCCTCGGATCGGCTGAGACGACCGCCGACGGCAACGAGAAAAGCTTGATGTCGAACGCGATCACCGTCGCACCGGGCGACGAGGTGCCGATGACGCTGCTCGCCCAGTGGCAGGGTTTGACGACCATCGCCGGTGAAGACCCGATCCAGATGACGGTGTCAGCGTTCACCACCGTCATCCAGGCTGGTGAGGCGATCGCCGAGGAGGTGCTGTCGGGGTCGGCGATCCTCGACTCGATCAGCTCTCCCAGCTCCGATTCGCTGCTGCATTCGGGCGCTGACACTGACGGCTGGGTGCCGCTGTCCGGCAGCTACACGGTGCCGGATCCGGTCGATGTGGGCGGTCAGCTGATCGACCAGATCGTGATGCGGCCGAAGGTGACGCAGTCGGCGACGGGCGGCACGGTGCGCGTGTCGAAAGGCTTCATCGGTAAGACCCTGAAGGAGGGGATCGCGCCGACCGAGTGGATCTCCGGGCTGCCGGAGTCGCTGCAGGATCTGCTGGGCCGCTTCCAGGGCATCGTCGACAACCTGATGAACGCGTGGGGCATCGCCGGCGACGGGTTCGACCTGTTCGACCTGTTCAACCTGGCGTCGGCGATCCCCTCCCTGAACGTGCTGGG
>DATFCF010000128.1:0-5345 GCA_035253445.1 Mycobacterium sp. | reverse complement strand
CACTACTGCCGCATCCATCACCTGATCAAGACCTTCTACGGCGGGCCGGGTGGGTGGACCGAACAGCAACTACCCGACGGCACCATCGTGTTGACTGCCCCGACCGGACACGTCTACACCACCCAAGCACACGGCGCCGGCATGTTTCCCGCCCTGGCCCAGTCCACCGCTGCGTTGGCGCCATCGACCGTCGAGGAACCCAGCCCATGGCGCGACGTGATGATGCCGCGGCGCAAACAAACCCGCGAACAAAACCGCCACGACCGCATCAACACCGAACGACGCCAACGCACCGAACTCATCGCCGAAGAAGAACGCCAACGCCAAGCCTGGCTCGCCCAAAACTACGAGCCGCCTCCCTTCTAGCAGGCGGCGACGACGTGATAGTCGCGATCGTCGGGCTCGAGAAGCATGCTGGTCATCGTCTTTCGGTCGTATGGCCAGAGATCGACGTTGCCGTCGTCAGTGAGATACCAAGAGTTGCAGCCGGTATTCCACACTGTCGGACCAAGTGCTGCGGTCACGTGGTCGTTGAATTTCGTAGTTGCTTCCTCGGTGACTTCGACGGTAACGATCTCGCCGTCGCGGAATCGTCGTAGCCAATGCGTGATGTAGCGGGCGCTAAGCTCCGCGGAGTACTGCAGCGAGATCGAACCGGTGGGGGAGTTGGGACCCAGCACGGTGAAGAAATTCGGAAAGCCCGGAATGGCGGTCATCCGGTACGCGCGTGGGCCTTTCGCCCAGGCATCATCGATCGACACTCCGTCGCGGCCGCGCAGGTTCATCGGTCGCATGTAGTTGTGCGCCTGAAATCCGGTGGCCAGCACCAGTACGTCGACATCGATTTCGCGTCCGTCGGCAGTCCGGATACCGCGCGGCGTGATCTCCGAGATCGCCGCGGTGACCAGTTCGGCATTGGGCGCATGCAGCGCGCGGTAGTAGGAGCCCGAGACCACCTGGCGTTTACACAGCGGCTGATAGTCGGGAGTGAGCAGGTCGCGCAACCGCCGATTGCGAACCTGGACGCGCAGCGACCCGCGCGCATACGCCTGTATCAGCCGCCGCCGCCAGCTCGGTCGGGTTGCGACATCGGCAAGGATGCCCGACACCCACAGCAGCGCGTTGTACAGCGCGCGCTGCGCCGCCGGCAGCCGACGCAGTGCAGCACCCAGCACAGCGGGTTGCGGCAGTCCCATCGGCGCCCACATCACCCACTGCGGTGTTCGCACGAAATGAGCGATGCGCTCTGCCCCAGGCTGCAGCGCCGAAACGATCTGCACGCCAGTCGATCCCGTCCCGATGACTGCGATGCGCCGACCGGCCGTCGCGATGCCATCATCCCAGCGTGCGGTGTGCACGACATCGCCGGCGAATTCATCGAGCCCCGGTATCGGCGGCGTGTACGGGTGATGCAGCACGCCCGTCGCGGCGACCACGAAATCCGCTTCCAGAACGGCGCCGTCGGCAGTCTCGATCCGCCACCCGCGCCCGTCGAACACCGCCGAGACGACCGTGGCATTCAACCGAAGGTAGTCGTCGAGGCCGTACCGGTCGACGACATCGCGCAGATACCGCTGGATCTCCTCACCCGGCGCGAACAACCCCGACCAATCCGGTTTCGGCGCGAACGAGAACTGGTACAGCTGCGACGGCACATCACACGTCAACCCCGGGTAGCGATTCCAGTGCCACACGCCGCCGACATCTGCGCCCTTCTCGAGGATCGTGAAATCGTGAAACCCGGCTCGCTGCAACGTCACCGCGGTCGCGATACCTGCGATCCCTGCGCCGATGATGACGACCTTCGGGTCGCGTTGGCTCGTCATTTCCGAATCTCCCGCGCCTGCGCCCGGATCGTCTGCTCGTATGCGTCACGCACCTCGTGCTCGACGGAGGTCAACGCTCGCCGGCCACCAATCAATTTGCGGCCCAACCGCATCAATAACTCTGGCGCTGCAGCGTTGAGCAGATCCCAGCCCGCCAAATACCGGGGCACCGTGATTTCGGCGCGCCGGCTGTCGACACTGCCGACGATCGCGCGGGCGACGTTTTCCGGGCTGACGGTAGGCAGGCCGTGACCGAGCTGCACACCCGACGCGAGCCGTGTGTGCACCGCAGTCGGCAGTACGGCGGTCACGCTAACCCCGGTATCCCGGTACTCCTCCCGCACGGCCGCCGACAGGCCCACCGCCGCGAACTTACTGGCGTTGTAGACCGCCATGCCTGGAATCGCCAGCTTGCCCGCCATCGACGCAACGTTCACGACGTGTCCACTGCCGCGTTCGATCATGTGCGGCATCACAAGCTGCATGCCGTGGATCAGGCCCCAGACATTCACGTCCAACGTTGTCGCGCTGATCGCATTGTCCTCGGACAGGAAGTCGCCCAGCGGCATCACACCGGCGTTGTTGACCAGCACATCAATGCGGCCGAAACGGTCGATGACATCACCAACGAACAAGGCGAACGAGTCGCGCGAGGTGACGTCGACGATGTACGTCCCGCCATCGAGATCGCCAGTGCACACCGTCGCGCCGTTGGCGGCGAACAAATCTGCGGTGGCCTTGCCGATACCGCGGGCTCCACCGGTGATCGCCACGACCGCGCCGTCGAGATCGATCCGAGGGTAGGACATGAACAGGTCCTTTCATTTCAAAAGCCGACGGTATTCAGAGACTATAGGTATGTCAATAGGTTAAGGTGCATGTATGGCCCGGATGTCTCGCGCTGAAAGTCAGGCGCAGACCAGAGCACAGCTGGTCACCACCGCCAAGCAGCTGTTCTTCGAGGACGGTTACCACCCGACCTCTCTGGAGAAGGTCGCCGACGCGGCCGGCTACTCCAAGGGTGCGGTGTATTCGAACTTCCGCAACAAGGACGAGCTCTGCACGGCGGTACTCGATGAGATCCGGGCCGAACGGCTCGGCGAGATCCTCGAGATCATCGCTCGCCCCGACACACCGGCCCGCATCGAGGCGCTGCGCGACTGGGCGGAACGGGTCATCGGCGATCCGGGATGGACGTCACTGGAAGTCGAGTTCGCTGTGCACGCCCGTCGCAACGAGCAACTGCGCACCGATCTCGCCGCGAGTTTGGACAAGATCCTCCAAATGCTCACAGCCGGCGTGGAATCCGCGGACAACCCCGACCTCAAAATGGCCGGCGCCCAGATAGCAACCGTGATGCTCGCACTCGGCGTCGGGCTCGGTCTGCTCCGCTCGATCGACCCGTCCGTACCGGTGAACGGACTCATCGACACGCTTCGCCTGGTAACCGGACAACCCTTCTAGCGGGCCTGCGGTTCTGGCATGCTGAACGCCATGACGGAGCCGCAGTTCGGTGGAAATGAGTATGGATCCCAGCCGCCTCCACCGCCCCCACCGCAGCCGGGTCAGTACCCGCCCCCGCCGGGTCAGTACCCGCCACCGCCCGGTCAGTACCCGCCGGCGTACGCCGATCCGGCCGCGCCCTACGGGCGCCATCCGATAACGGGCGAGCCGTTGTCCGACAAAACCAAACTTGTCGGCGGACTGCTTCAGCTGCTCGGCCTGTTCGGCCTCGTCGGCATCGGCCGCATCTACCTCGGCTACACAGGTCTGGGCATTGCCCAGCTGGTTGTCGGGCTGATCACCTGCGGCATCGGCGCGATCATCTGGGGGATCATCGATGCGGTGCTGATCTTCACCGACAAGGTCCGCGACGCGCAGGGGCGTCCTCTCCGCGAAGGGTCGTAGCAACGCGTTCTGGCATGCTTGGGGCCATGACCGATCCGTCGCAGTTCGGTTCCAGCGCAGAGGGTGTGCCACCACGGCAACCACCCCCGCCTACGGGTTATCCGCCGCCAATTCCGCCCTACCCGCCGTATCAGCCGTATCAGCAGTATCCGCAGAACCCCGGGCCTTATCCAGGCGCGTACACGGATCCCGCTGCTCCGTACGGACGTCATCCGCTCACCGGTGAACCCTTTTCGGATAAGTCCAAAACCATCGCTGGGCTACTGCAATTGCTTGGACTACTCGGCTTCCTCGGCTTTGGCCGCATCTACATCGGCCAAACCAACTTGGGAATCGTGCAGCTGCTCGTCGGGCTTTTCGGTGGCATCGTCATCGGCATATTGACGTGTGGAGTCGGCTTCCTGATCCCGGTGATCTGGGGGATAGTCGACGCCATCGTCATCCTCAGCGGCAATGTCCGCGATAACTACGGGCGTCCCCTTCGCGATGGCTAACGCCACCATCGGCCGGGGTCGGCTATACGGCGCGCTCGGCACGGGCGCCGTGCTGGCGGGCGGCCTGGCCTACATCGGCCTGAACGATCCGCACCGTCCAGGCTCGCTCTTTCCTCCCTGCCCCTTCAAGGCGCTGACAGGGTGGAACTGTCCCGCCTGCGGCGGCCTTCGCATGACTCATGACCTGCTCCACGGCGACCTCAGCGCCGCCGTCGTCGACAACGTCTTCCTTCTCGTCGGCCTGCCCCTGCTCGCCGCTTGGCTGCTGACGCGCTGGCGCCGTGGCCAATCCTTGATGCCCGTGCCGGCGATCGTCGTCATCGTCGTCGCCACCGTCACCTGGACTGTGGCGCGGAATATGCCCGGGTTCCCGCTGGTCCCGACGCTTCTCGAGGGGTAGCGGCCGACCTGCGCTGATACACTCGACGTTCGGGCCGGTGCAGTCCCGGACCAGATTTATCCGGACTGCGGAGGTGCTTCCAATGCTGTTTTCGGCGTTGCCCGATCGTCAGGGTTTGTATGACCCCGAGAACGAATCGGACTCCTGTGGCGTCGCCATGGTCACCGACATCCAGGGTCGGCGCTCGCACGCCATCGTCGCCGACGGGCTGACCGCTCTGGAACACCTCGAGCACCGCGGCGCCGCAGGTGCCGAGCCCAACAGCGGCGACGGCGCGGGCATCCTCATCCAGCTGCCTGTCGAACTCCTCAAAGCGGTCGTCGACTTCGATCTCCCGCAGCCCGCCGACGGGGCCAGCACCTTCGCCGCCGGCATCTGCTTCCTGCCCCAGGACCCCGTTGCCCGGGCGCAGGCGCGCCAACACATCGAGGCCATCGCCGAGGAGGAGGGGCTGGAAGTCCTTGGCTGGCGCAAGGTGCCTGTCGACCCGGACGGCGCCGAGGTCGGCGCGACAGCCCTGAGCTGTATGCCCCACATGTCCCAACTGTTCGTCGCCGCGCCGGACGCCGCAAGCGGTATCGAACTCGATCGGCGCGTCTACCCACTTCGCAAGCGCGCAGAACGGGACGGCGTGTACTTTCCGTCGCTGTCCAGCAGGAGCATGGTGTACAAGGGCATGCTCACCACAATGCAACTGCCCCAATACTTTCCGGATCT